>SMLU01000003.1:300000-516616 GCA_007859745.1 Phycisphaerae bacterium RAS1
AGTTGAACGCGCTGTGGGAAGTCTGCCGGGCGAGCAACGCGGCGACGGCCGATGCGGCAGAGATCGAGTTATTCAATCGCATCGCGTCCAAGCATGAGGACTTGAAGAAAGCCGGCTATCCGGCCGACCTGCCGATGGAAGAGCGGCTCAAGCGCATACGCAACTGGCTGGCCGTCGAGGACGGCTACCTGCTCAGGCCGATGAACTGCCCGCATCACATCCGCATCTACGGATCGGAGGCGCGCAGCTATCGTGACTTGCCGATCCGCCTGGCTGAGTTCGGCACGCTTTATCGTTACGAGCAATCCGGCGAGGTGGGCGGGCTGACGCGCGTGCGCGGGATGACGCAGGACGACGCCCATATTTTTTGCACGCCCGAGCAGGTGCATGACGAGCTGCGGGGCTGCATCGACATGGCCAAGCTCGTGCTGGACGTGGTCGGCCTGAGCGACTATCGCGTCCGCGCCAGCCTGCGCGACGACAGCGACAAGTACGTCGGCTCGACGGAAAACTGGGAAAAAGCCGAGGCCGCCATCGTCGATGTGTGCAAGTCTTCGGGAATGGAGTGGTTCATCGGCCGCGGCGAGGCGGCTTTCTACGGACCGAAGATTGACTTTCTGGTGAAAGACTGCATCGGCCGCGAATGGCAGCTTGGCACGGTGCAGTGCGACTACAATCTGCCGGAACGGTTCGACCTGAAGTACATCGGGGCCGACAACCACGAGCATCGCCCGGTGATGGTGCACCGCGCCCCGCTGGGGACCCTCGAGCGATTCGTCGGGATTCTGATCGAGCACTTCGCCGGGGCCTTCCCGCTCTGGCTGGCGCCGGTGCAGGCCGTGGTCTGCACGGTGAGCGACAAGTCGGCCGAGTATGGCCGCGGCGTCTTTGCCGCCCTGCAGAAAGCCAACCTCCGCGTGGAATGGGACGACTCGAACGAGCGCATCGGCTCGAAGATCCGCAACGCCACGCTGATGAAAACGCCTTACATTCTCGTGATCGGCGAGCAGGAAGCCGCCGCGGGAACCCTGAACGTCCGCACGCGTGACGGCCGGCAGCTCGGAAGCTGCTCATTGGCCGAGTTCCTGGCCGCGTGCGCTGTTGAAATCGCGACTAAAGGCCGCACTCCGGCCGTCGGCGCCGCCCAGGCGGCGGCCGGTTGAACAAAGGAAGGTGTCCGAATCCACCAGAATCTGCGTTGCAACGAACAAATCCGCATTTCGCCGGTGCGCGTGATCAACGAAGCCACCGGCGAGCAGCTCGGCGTCATCCCGACGTTCGAGGCGCAGCGCATCGCGCGCGAGCAGGGGCTCGACCTGGTCGAAGTCGCTCCCACCGTCCGTCCGCCCGTGTGCAAGATCATGGACTACGGCAAGTGGAAGTATCAGCAGAAGAAGAACCAGAAAAAGCACCACGAGCAGCAGCTCAAGGAAGTGCGCCTGCGCCCCAAGACCGACGACCACGACCGCGACATCAAGATCGCCAGGGCGATCCAGTTCCTGCGCGAGGGGGACAAGGTGCAGTTCACCATGCAGTTCCGCGGCCGCGAACGCTCGCACCGCGAGATCGGCATGGAGACCTTCCGCGAAATCCTGACGGAGTTCGGCGAGCATGTGAAGATCGAGCGCCCGCCGTCCATGGAAGGCAAGAACATGGTCATGATCGTGTCGCCGGGCAAGGTGTCCTTCCCGGCGAAAGCCGGCGAGGCGAAGCCGCCTGCGAGCGGGGCGGCCGGGAAGCAGACCGGCGTGGGAGAGGACAAGGCACCGCGTGACGCGAGCAGCCAGCCCGATGAGCCGGCCGATCCGTCTCCCAGTGAGCGTACCTCGCCGACGCCGGTGGCGGCGGTCATCGACTCGCGTCCAGGCTAGAGAATAGCAAGTTCTGAGGGAGGGGGGCCGGCCGCCAGTCGGTCTTGCGCGGTGGAAGGCGATTCGAGGGCTGGAAACCGCGTCTTGGCATGCTACGCTAGCATTCTCTTGCGTTTCTTTCGGTTTTGCTTGACTTTTCGAAGTCGTGTGCTATCTTTTCTCATGGGAAGAGCAGCAGTTCCGTGCCGGCCGCAGCAGTTCCGTTCCGGCCGCAGCAGTTCCGTGCCGGCCGCGCGTTTCGTCAGCGCGGAGTTTGGCGATGTGGTGGGTCGTTCCGACAACGGTCTTCACGGCGGCGGCGGTTCTCGGCATCTTCAGCGGAGAACTTTCACGCTATCTCTCCGAGTCAGGAGTCCTGTCGCCGACGGCTGCTGTCTTGGTATCGCGGGGCATGTTTCTCAGTTACATCGTGACGGCGATGTTGCTTTCGTCGGCCGCATGGCGTCAGGCCGGTTGGACGATGACGGCTGGAATCGCTGCCGGCTGCGCGCTCCTTTATTTGGTTGAGCTGACGACCGGCGGCAGTCGGCCATGCGGTTGCCTGTTGGTCGATCTTGTCGTCGCAAGAGGGATGGAACACATCGCTGGACTGGTCATGGCACTGGTTTTGGTCTACCTGTCATTTGCGGCGCCGCAGGCTGCAGCGCCGCGCGGGAGGTTCCGATGGTCCGCGCTCTGGCTATTGTTCGGATCGCGTGCTTCGTAGGGCTGGCCACTTGGTGCGGCGCGCCGATTATCATCGAACAATTTCGGTGCGTTTATCTGGAGCCGTGCGGGGCCGTCAGCCAGTCGTGTTGGGCGCCACCGCACATTTGGGGATCGACTACGTGCACGTACTGCACAGGCGACCAACAACAAAGTCTCTGTGAGCGATGGGAAAACACCTCCTGCAATTACACCGGGGTCAACCAGAAATGCGGACGCCGGATGAGCGGAACCTGCATTCCGGGAACCCACCCCGGCGTCAACGTGGGAACGTGCATGAATGGGACTGACATCGGCCCGGGTTGCACGGTGCCCATGTGCTAACCGTCGTCTTGGAGCTCCCCATGATCTCGATGCTGATTCTGACCGCCTCACTGGCGCAGCCGCTTGACGCGACGGGAATGAGAGAGGTCATTCGCGGCAGGCTCGCCCGGCTTGATCGGGTGGTCGTCGATATCGAATGCCGCGGGTACAAGTCTCCGGTGGGCGCGGACCCGCGCGACGTGTCATTGTGGCGAGATTATGCTCCGGGTGACGTTCAGCCTTTTCGCGTCACCGTCATCCGCCCCAACGCGCTGCTGGAGAAACTCCGAGACGAGCCTGAGGAGGGCTATGTTCCCGTTGCGTACAACCTGTGGAACGGCGCAGTCGTGTCGCGGCATCTGCGGCCGGACAAGAATGGGCGCGCCGCGTACAGCGTGGTGAACGACGCGTACCGCGCAACCGGACTGTCAACCTGGCCGGTCCTGCAGATGCTGGACGTGCAGATTCACGATTCTCTGGTTTCTCAACTGAACGCGCTGCGCCTGTTCGAGGAGCAGCCTGTTGAGCTTCAATGCGCGGTGGGCGATGACGGCGTCGGGCGATACTCGGTCACGATGCGATCGCCCTACCACCTTGCCTGGCACGATTACGAAATGGACATTGCGCCGGACGGTGCTATCGTGCGCATGCATCACAGGACGCGGCCCGATGTGCCGGGCCTTCAGGCGATGACGCAGGAGATGATCGTCCTCCATTTCGTAGACGTGAACGGCGAGCGAATGCCGTCCGAAGTGATTCACACCGTCGTCAATCCGAACGTGCTGGCGGAACTGAACCTGACCGAGTATCAGATCTGGCATCTTCAAGCGGTGGGAATCCGCAGTGCGCCGGAACTCCGCGAGACGGACATCCGAATCGAGCCGGAGTATCGCAACTCCAACGTCACCGAGTATCGGAGCGACGGAAGCTCGCTGAAGCGCTTCTACGACAACGAGGGGCGGATCGTCTACGAGGCCGACTTCTACGCCGGACGAAACGCCGGCGCGCCGAATCGGGCGTCGGCCGCTGGTTCGACGATGCCGACGTGGCGGGCCTATCTTCCATTGAGCGCGGTGCTGGCCGGGCTCGCGATTGGATTCCTGCAACGGTTCGTTGTGCGTCGCGCTGCGCGAACGACGCGCGCCGGGTGAGCAATCAGCGGGGACGCGGCCCTCCGCAAGGCGGCCGCACAGGCGGACGACGGCCGGCACGGGGGCCGGCCGCTACCGGAAATCGGCACGGATTGGTCAAGCCGCTGGCACGGGCAGATGCGCCGTTGCGCCCGCTCCCTTCCAACACGCTTTGTATCAGCCTAGAATGCTCCGACCTTGGTGGCGTGCCCGAGTGGTCCAAGGGGACGGATTGCAAATCCGTTTGTCATGGGTTCGAATCCCATCGCCACCTTTCCCGTTCGCGGCGGTTCCGAGCCGCGCGTATGCATGGGGTTCTCAAGCCTCCGCTCCCTCACGGTTGCGGCTCGGAAAGAGCTGTGTGCCGCACGCGCTATTCTCCGCGCACATCCTCGTACTGATTCTCCAGCACGCTGATCATCCGCCGCCGCGCCTGCTCCTGCGAAACACCATAGAACCGCGGCGCCACGGCCGCGTCGAGCGGCTCGCCGCGCTCGTTCAGTTTCCGCAGCGTGCTGGTCCATGTCTGCCCATCCTGAAACACGTCCAGCAAATAGCGCGTTGTGCGCCCGTCTACGGCGGTCGCCACCAGAATTTCAGTCGGCATCGCTCATCTCACAGTCCGAGCACGTCCCTCATCGAATAGGCGCCGGCCGGCCGGCCGGCCAGCCACTTTGCCGCGCGCAGCGCCCCGGCCGCGAACGTGTCGCGCGACAGCGCCCGATGCGAGAGCGTCAGCAATTCGCCGCCGGCACAGAAATGCACGTCGTGGTCGCCGACGATCTCTCCCAATCGTAGCGCGTGCAGGCCGATCTCGCCCGCGCCGCGCTTGCCGCTGTCCGGCCCGCGCCCGAACCGCGCCACGTCCGCTGCGCGCCGTTGCCGCCCTTCGCAGACCGCCTCCAGCAGCGCCTTGGCCGTGCCGCTGGGCGCGTCGGCCTTGTGCCGGTGATGCGCCTCACTGATCTCGATGTCCCACGATTCGTCCAGCCGCGCCGCCGCCTGCTTCACCAGTGCCAGCAGCAGATTCACTCCCACGCTCATGTTCGCCGCCCACAGCAGCGGACACCGTCGCGCCGCGTCCGCCATAGCCGCCCGATCCGCATCGCTCAGCCCGGTCGTCCCGCTCACCAGCGCCACGCCCCGCGCCGCGCACCACTCCGCCCACGCCCGGCAGCCCGCCGGCGTCGTAAACTCGATCACGACGTCCGCCGGCGCCGCGAGCGACGCGGAAATCGCCACTCCCAGCGCCTCCCCGCCGGCGGCCACGCTCGCGTCCGTTCCCAGAAGAGCGTCTGATTCAATTGTCACCGCCCCCACCACGCGCAGCCCCGCATCCGCCGACGCCAGCCGCACAAGCGCCCGCCCCATGCGCCCCGTGCAGCCGGCGATTGCCACGCGCACCGGCGTCATGACGCGGTATCCAGAAGGCTCTGCATTTCTTCCGCCGTGTGCCAGTCGCCCGCGGCCCGCGCCACTTCCATTCCGCGTGTGAGCGTCGCGCGCGCGTCCTCCAGCCGTCCGCCGCTGATCAGGGCGCGCCCCTTGTGGTAATACGCCGATGAGTATTTCGCATCCGCCGCGATCGCGCCGTCAAACGCGGCGGCGGCGGCGTCCCATTCTTCGAGATTGACGTACTCCAGGCCGAGTCCGTAGTGCGACATCGGATCGGCCGGATCCAGCTCCACCAGTTTTCGAAGCTGCTCGAGTCGGGACAAATCGCGCTCCTACGGCTGCTTCATCACCCGCGTATAGCACTGGTCAAACGCAAACCCGTACGTCTTGGCGAAATCCGACCCGAGCTGCCGCACGCGGTTCTTCAACTGCGTCCGCTGCTTCTCCGCCGCGGAGCGCGCCGCCGCGTCCTTCTGCTTCAGCAGAAACGCCTCGCTGCACACCAGCGTCAGCTCCCGCCCGCGCAGCAGCACGCAGTCGATCCCGTTGGACTTCAGAAACGCCTCAGCCGCTTCGGCCGCGTCCTTCTGCGCCCGCGTGAAATGCTGCACAATCAGGTACTCGTAGCCCGGTTTGAAATCGAATTTCGCGCCCGCACTCTCATCCGGCTCGGCCGGCGCCGCCGGCTTGGGCTCCTCCGTTTTCGGCGGCGGCTTGGCCGCCGACGCGCCCGGATCAATGGGACGATGTTCCGCGCCGAGCGGCGGCGCCTCAGCCGGCGGAGCGGCACCTTTTGGCGCCGGCCTGGCAGCGTCCGTTTTGGCATCCGGCTTCACGGCCGGTTTCGTCGGTGCGGCGCCGCCGGGCTTGGCCGCGTCGCGCGGCTCCGCGCCCGCGGATGGACTGGGGGCCGGGGCGCCGGTCTTCGACCCTGACATCAGCGACCCGGCCTGAAACGCGAACGCCAGCGCCAGCAGCAGCGTGACCAGCACCGTCGCGACGCCAGCCCACGACAGCGTCAGCACGACGCCGTCTTTGTCCATCTGCAGCGCGGGCACAGCCTCAGCCGCGGCCGACTCCGCGGCGCTACTTTGAAACGGCTCGGGTACCAATCGCCCAGTTACACCGCCGGCGGTCGACTCCGCCACATCGCCGCTATCGATCGGCGCGCTTTCGGCAACCGCGCCGCCGGGCGGCCCGGGCTCGGCCTCCGGTGCGTCCGGTTTTCCAGGCTCGGGCTTCGCGGCGGAGTCGCCTCGATCGGCGGTCCCGCCGGTCCATCGCTTCCAGATCGGCTCGCGCGCCCCGCGGCTGCGCGCGATGACTTCGTAGAGCACCGGACGATTCTTGCGGGGGGACATGCACGCACCCTCCTGGCTTCGTTCGCGACTCCGTTCCCGACTCGGCCCGTCGGCGTCGGCCGCCACGGACGGGATTCTATCCCCGCACTTCCACGTCCGCGACATCACGCGCAATCGGTGGGTTTCGCTTCGCTCAACCCACCCTACCCACCCGACCCATTAATGGCAGGCGGCCCTCCCGCCGCCGAAGCGAGCGAGAAGGCCGCGCGACTCTGAGGAGGAGGATCGCTTCAGTTGCCGAGCTGGGCAATGAACGGGTTGATGTCGAGGATGTTCACAACGCCATCGCCGTTCATATCGCCGTTCAGGATGTTGCAGTCCGGATACAGCGCGGCGTAAGCGGCCGGGTTGCTGATCGCCAGCAGAAAGGCGTTGATATCGAGAATGTCCGTCCGTCCGTCGCAGTTCATATCGCCGTTCCCGGTCGGCGGCGCGGTCGGCACAAGCACGCTGCCGCCGCAGCCCTGTGAGGGTGAGCCCGTTCCAAAAATAATGCCGCCCTGGGTCACCGTGTACGCCGGATCGAAATAGACTTCGAGCCGGTCGCCGGCGTAATTGATCTGGGTGCCGTACTGCGGGGCCCGCGGCGCAAGACGCTGAAACAGGGCCTGGCAGATGATCGGCCCGTCCGTCTGGAAGTTCAGCTCCTGAGCCGAGACGGTTGCCGTAAGCTCGCCCACGTCCGTCACGATGCCGGCCGTGAAGATCGCCGGCTGGTGGAGCGTGTCAAGCGGCTCGAAAACGCCTCGGAATTCGACCAGGGCCGCCGGCGCCGCGGCGACGACGATCTTGTCGAGCTGCTCGCACGTCCCACCGTCCGTCCACTTCAGCGTCGATCCCGGCGCGAGCCCCTGAACGGTGAACTTATCCGGACCCGCGGCGGCGACGGCGGAGTGCCCGCTCGCATTGATCTGCGCGACGAACGCATCGCGCTTCTGCGAGACGGTCATGCCCGGCATGATCATGACATTGACGCCCCACATGCTGCTATCCGGCAGTGTGACGCTGAGCATGACTGGCTTGGGAACCGTATTTCGTGGCTGGCTGACCGTGCACGTCGCGTTCGCGGCGCTGGCCGGCGCGGCGGCAATCAGCAGGCCCGTGATCAGCAGAAGGTTCAGGACGCTCTTCGAGCACTGGGTCAACATGACGCTTCTCCATTCCTCAGATTCGGCCGGCCGCAGCCCGCGAACGATGCGGGCCGCCAACACCAGCGGGCAGCTCGGGAACCGGATCGCCCGAACAATGGAGAAGACGCACGAGCCGCACCCGCGGCGGTTTCGAGCGACGGTTTCGAGCGACGGAATGAAGCGATGGAAACGGACCGCGTGCTGTAGCGTCGGACCTCCGTGTCCGACGGTGATTTCAGCCTCGGACGCCAAGGTCCGCTGCAAAAGCAGACCAGAACCGCGCTGAAGGCTGGCCAATAACCGTTGGGGGACCGGACTCCGTCCGGTCTTCGTCCCGACCCCGTGTTTCGGGTATTCGCACGCGCGCCGAGACCGGCCAGAGGCCGGTCCCCCAGAATTCGGGATGGCCTTTTTAGAGCTGGGCCAGGCGGACGCCGCCGAGCGGCGGATCGTCAATTTCGTGCGGCGGGTGCGGCAGGCCGGCCAAAGACGTGTTCAGCGGCACCTTGACTTCAAGAAGCGACACGTCGCTGATGGTCTCGACGCGTGTTTCCGCGTCGTCGGCCGGAAGGAGAAGCGTGTCGCCGGCGCGAAACTCGCACTGCCACTGCGCCCGACTCAGCACACCCTCGCCGCGCAGCACGATCCAGACCGCCATTTCTCCGAGCGGCGCCGCCTGCGACAGGCCGGCCGAGAGCCGGACGTGATCGATCAGAAACCGCTCGCAGCGGACCAGCCGGGTCACGGTCGCAAAGGCGCCGGCGACGTGCGAGCGCGGCTGGACAATCGCGTCTTCCGGAACTTCGATGAGCAGGTTCGCCAGGGCCTGTTCGATGTGCAGCTCGCGCGGCCGGCCGCGCTCGTCGACGCGCTGCCAGTCGTACAATCGGTACGTGATGTCCGACGGCGTCTGCACCTCGGCTACGACGATCCCGGCGCCCAGCGCATGCACGACGCCGCTGGGCAAGTAGTAGCACTGGCCCGGCTTCACCGGCCGGCGCTGGAGCATCTCAGCCAGTTCGGGCGTGTTGGCGGCGCGGGCCACGTCGGCCGCCGTTACGCCGCGGCGCAACCCAACGAAAATCTCCGCGCCCGGCGCGGCGTCGACGACATACCACGCCTCGTTCTTGACGCCCGGCTGAAACGCGCCGGCCGCACGCGACTGTTTCGGATGCACCTGCACGCTGAGATGCTCACGGGCGTCCAGGAACTTGATCAGCAACGGAAAGCGGCCGTCGATCAGCTCCGCGCCCGGGAGTGCCGGGCCCTCGGACGATGCTTCGCGGCCGCCGAGCAGCTTCGCCCCCCACTCCTGGACGAGCTCAGAAATTGTGCGGCCAGCGTGCGGGCCGCGGGCCACGCGCGATTCATCACTCGGCAGGCTGACCAGCTCCCACGACTCGCCGATCCGCTTTCCGTCGGGAAGCGATTTGTGAAACAGACGTGCCAGTTCGCACCCGCCCCAGGGTTTTTCCTTGAGTAGCGGCGCGAACACCACCGGCATGGGCGGGGCGAGACTCACGAACCGGACGCCTCGCGGCCGGCGGCGCCCGTCGCACCTGGAAACGACAGCAGCGGCGCGATCTTCTGGATTGTCGCCGGACCGATGCGTGGGATGGGGTCGAGGTCCTCGGCTTGAAGAAACGCCGGATGGCGCCCGCAGCCCTCGCGGTATTCAATAATACTCTGCGCGAGTTTCGGGCCAATTCCGGGCAGGAGCATCAGTTCGTCGGCGCTGGCGGTATTCGGGTCGACGCCAAACCGCACCGCCGCAAGCAGTGCGCGTTGATCCGCTTGCGGCGCGTCCGGAGCATTGCCGACGAGGGCGCCCACGGACCACAATTGTGATGCACCGAGAATCGCGAGCAGAGCGACCTGCGCGCTGCGGCGCGGCGAGTGGGCCGCAGGCGCGCCCACGATTTGACGCGCCGCGGAGACGCCGTCGTTGACCTCCGCGTCTCGATCAACGTTCATGCCGGGCTACCGCCGCTCGGCCAGGAGTTCGCGCTCTGCCGTCAGCCAGTCTGCGGTCGGGTCGCCCGGCCCGCCGTTTCGCCGCAAGTAGATTTCGTAGGCGCGCTTGCGAATCTGGTCGGCCGAGATTGGTCCGGACGAGCTGCCCGGCGCGGGTGCGGCCTGAATCCTGGAGACAGGCTGCGCCGTGGATGTCGCCGGCGCAGTCGGGTTTTTCTTCGCTGCCTTGGCCATCTTGAGCACCTCCATGCGTTCGTCGCGTGAACCGCCAGTTTATCGCCCGCCGCCACGCGTGAGAATAGCGTAACCGCTTAATAGAAAAAGTCTTAGCCCTTTGGGCGCGCGGCGTGCGATGGTTGAAACACGCGGCGGGAGTTTTTTCCCGAACCCGCCGCGCCAAGCGGCGGGTTGACAATCGTCGGCAAGCGGCACCTCGTAGGCCAGTTACGTCAACCCGCCGCTTGGCGCGGCGGGTTCGGACAGATATGCCGGCCAAGACTGCCAACACCTATGGACAATCGGGCTCCAGCCGCCCAAGCCCCCAGGTTTTGTTGCTCGCCGCACTTGCAACATCCGCCCGCGCGGTTACGATCGCCCCGCGGTATCCGTTCTCGATTCAGGACGCCGCATGCAGGTTCTGGCCGTCATCCCCGCCCGCTACGGTTCGTCGCGCTACCCCGGAAAACCTCTCCTTCGCCAGACCGGCAAATTTCTGATTCAACATGTGTACGAACGGGCGCAGGCAGCCGCTCGCGTTGACCGCGTTCTGGTTGCGACTGACGACGAGCGCATCCGCGCGGCGGTGGAGAGCTTCGGCGGAATGGCGGTGATGACGCGCGCCGACCACCCCAGCGGCACGGACCGTATCGCCGAGGTCGCGCGCAAGCACGACGGCCCGCCGGATCAGATCATCCTTAACGTGCAGGGGGACGAGCCGGAGATTGACCCGGCGCACCTGGATCGGTTGGTGGACCGGATGGAGGCGGACGCGCTCGCGCCGATTGCGACGCTGGCGTGCCCCTTCGCGGCCGACGGCGACCCGCGCGATCCAAACAGCGTGAAGGTGGTCTGCAATCGCGCCGGTCGGGCGCTGTATTTTTCCCGTTCGCTGTTACCATATCCGCGTGACGCCGGCGGGCAGGTTGCTGACCCCGCCGGCTGGCTGCTGCATCTCGGAGTTTACGCCTATCGCCGGTCCTTTCTATTGGAAATGGCCGGCTGGCGTCCTACGACGCTGGAACAGACGGAAAAGCTTGAGCAGCTTCGCGTGTTGGAACATGGGCACGCGATCGCGGTGGAGATTGTTGAGCGTGCGGCGGTCGGCATTGACACGCCGGCGGATTATGAGCGGTTCTTAGAGCGTTATTCGGTTTCGCAGCGTACTAATTGAACCACGGAGTCACGGAGGCACGGAGAATGCGAGGAGAAGGGATCCGTGGGACGCGAACCGGCGCGCCCTTGATCCCTCGGTCCCTCGATCCCTTCTCGTCTTCTCTGTGTCTCCGTGACTCCGTGGTGAACACTCGCCGGTGAGGCCAATGGACAACTACTCGCTGCTGAACACCATTCGCGACCAGTCGGGTGAGACCGAGTTCTACCTGCCGCTTCCCGCCGGGTATAAGCCCGGCAGCACAAAGTACGTCGTCGTCTTCGGCACGGTGATGAGCGGGCTGGGCAAGGGCATCTTCAGCTCGTCGCTGGCCAAGTGCCTTCAGGACAAAAGCCTGTCGGTCGCCCCCATCAAGCTTGAAGGCTACCTGAACATCGACGCCGGTACGCTCAATCCGTTCCGTCACGGCGAGGTTTTCGTGCTCGACGACGGGACCGAGTGCGACATGGACCTGGGCACGTACGAGCGCGCCCTGGACATGAACGTCACGCAGCTCAATTTCTGCACCAGCGGCCAGATTTACCGCCGCGTGCTGGAGCGCGAGCGCGTCGGCGGCTACCTGGGCCGCGACGTGCAGATGATCCCGCATGTGACCGGCGAAGTGAAAAACCGGCTGCGCGAGCTGGCGGTCGCCACGCGCGCGGAAGTGGTGTTCGTGGAAATCGGCGGCACGGTGGGGGACGTGGAAAACGCGCACTATATCGAGGCGATGCGGCAGCTCGCGTTTGAGGAGGGGCCGCGCAGCGTGTGCTTTGTCGCGCTGACGTACGTGCTTGAGCCCACGATCCTCGGCGAGCAGAAGAGCAAGGCGGCGCAGCTCGGCATCCGCCGGCTGATGGAGTGCGGCGTGCAGCCGCACATCATCGCCTGCCGGGCGCAGAATCCCGTGACGCGGAAAGTGCGCGAGAAGATCGCGCTGTTTTCAAACGTCCCGCCGGAGCGGGTCTTCAGCATGCACGACTGCGAGAGCGTCTACCAGATTCCGGAGATGCTGCGCGGCGCGGGCTACGACAAGGCCGTGATCGAGTGGCTCCAACTGGAGGGGCAGGTGGACGAGGCGGCCGAACGCACGGCGCGCGACACATGGTCCCAGTACATCAGCCGGCTCAAAAACGCGCCGCGCTCGATCAACATCGGCGTCACGGGCAAATACACAGCCGTCCGCGACGCGTACGCGAGCATCATCAAGGCCCTGGAACACGCCGGTTCGCAGTTGGGCTGCAAGGTCCAGCTTCAGTGGATCGACACCTCGGAGCTGAGCGACGCCAACGTCGCCGACGCGCTGGCGGAGGTTCAGGGCATCATCGTTCCCGGCGCGTTCGGTACGCGCGGGGCGGAAGGCAAAATCGCCTGCCTGAAGCACGCTCGAACGACCGGCCTGCCGTGCCTGGGCATCTGTTACGGCTTCCAGATGGCGGTGATCGAATTCGCCCGCAACGTGTGCGGTCTGGACGACGCCAATTCCACGGAAATCGAAACGGAATGCCGCCACCCGGTCATCAGCCTGCTGCCCGAGCAGAAGAAGATCGAAGGCCTGGGCGGAACGATGCGCCTGGGCGGGCAGGATGTGGTCGTGAAACCCGGCACGATGGCCGCGCGCATGTTCGGCCAGCGCGCCCGGCTGCGCTTCCGCCATCGCTACGAAGTCGATCCGCGCTACCTGCCGCAGCTTGAGGCCGGCGGAATGGTCTTCTCCGGGCGCTCACCGCGGGCGGAGATCATGAATATTCTTGAGCTGCCCGAGGCGATGCACCCGTTTTACGTCGGAACGCAGGCCCACCCGGAACTCACCAGCCGGCCGCTGCGACCGCAGCCGATGTTCCTCGGGCTGGTGCACGCGGCGCTGCGCCGCGCATTTGCCGATTACACCCAGCCCCTGGTCTACCGTGATCTGGAGGCGCCGGACGGGATGCTGTCGATGCACCCGGCCTAGCCCGGATATTTCATCAGTTCGTTGCTGCGTTGAAATAGACATGGCCTCGAAGCCTTGTAAACTGGGGACTTGCTAGAGGTTCGCCAGTGTTCAGGCAAGGAGGCCACGTGTGACAGAGTGTAACGGCCAGGGGTTGCTGTTTTCCAGTCTGGGGCGGCAGAAGATTGTGGGCGATTTTGCGGGTGGGCGGCTCACGACGGATGCGGGCGGGTTGCTGCTGCGGGAAGTGGATCGGCGTGTGGGCCTGGTCGAGGCGCTGGCCGGGTGTCTGACTGATCCGCGTGATCCGGCGAAGATTGTGCATGCGCAGCGGACGATGTTGGCGCAGCGGATTTTCGGCATCGCGCTGGGCTACGAAGATCTGAACGATCACGCCACGCTGCGCAGCGATCCGCTGTTTGCGGTTCTGGCCGAGCAGACGCCTGACGCCGCGGCGCCGCTGGCCAGCGCGCCGACGCTGTGCCGGCTGGAGAATCGCGTCGATCGCAAAGCGCTGGGGCGTCTGGCGGCGGCGCTGGTCGGGCAGTTCATCGCGTCGTATGACGCGCCCCCGGCGGAACTGGTGCTGGACTTCGACGCCACGCACGACCCGCTGCATGGCAAACAGGACGGCCGCTTCTTTCACGGCTTTTACGACTGCTACTGCTTTTTGCCGCTGTACGTGTTCTGCGGCGATCGGCTGCTGGTCAGCTATCTGCGGCCCAGCAACATCGATGCGGCTCTGCACAGCGCCGCGATTCTCAAGCTGCTGGTGACGCGGCTGCGGCAGGTCTGGCCGGCGGTGCGGATCATCGTGCGCGGCGATTCGGGCTTCTGCCGCTGGCTGCTGATGCACTACCTGTGCACCGACACGACGGGGCAGAACGTGCTGGGCCTGGCGCGCAACAAAACGCTCGAAAAACAGGTCGCACCGTGGATGGCGGCGGCCCAGGCACAATTCGAGGCCGCGAATCAGAAGGTGCGCAACTTCCACGAATTCGAGTACGCCGCGCAGACCTGGGATCGCGCGCGGCGCGTGATCGTGAAGGCCGAACATCTGCCGCAAGGCCCGAACGTCCGCTTCGTGGTCACCAACCTCATCGATCGCCGTCCGCAGCAGATCTACGACGACCTCTACACGCAGCGCGGCGAGATGGAGAATCGCATCAAGGAGCAGCAGCTCATGCTGTTCGCCGACCGAACCAGCTGCCACGCGTTCATCGCCAATCAATTCCGGCTGCTGCTGTCGAGCGCCGCCTACGTGCTGGTCGAGCACCTGCGCCGCACCGCGCTGCTCGACACCGAACTGGCGCAGGCCCAGACCGACACCATCCGGCTCAGGCTCTTCAAGGTCGCCGCGCGGATCGTCACCAGCGTTCGGCGAGTCGTGCTGCACCTGTCGAGCGCCTATCCCCTGCACGAACTATTCGCCCGCATCCTCGCCCGCCTACGCACCGGCCCGCCCCGGCGACCCGCCCCGGCGTAGCCCCCAACAGCCCGAATCGCGACCGGGGGTAAGGGGGCGCTGCGCGCCAAAACCGCTCAAACCACACAAACAACCCACGCCAACCCGAACGCACAGCAACCGGCAGCCCAAGCGACAACTGATGAAATATGCGGGCTAGGCGACTATGGCCGATCCCGCGCAAGTCGGAACGCGAAGCGCAAGCGAGCGCCTGTTGCAGGGGGCGCTCGCTTGCGCGTCGGTTCTGAAGTGTGGCGGAAGTGTGGCGAGAATGTGGCGCCAACTCGCGCACGCTGATTGCGTTCCGCTTGACAGGGTCAGCGCGAGCCGAAGCCGCCGGGCCGCGGGCTTGGGATTTCGCTGCTGCCGATGATCAAGGTGATGAACGGGTTGATGTCCAGCACATTGGGCGTTCCGTCGCCGTTGATGTCCGCCAGCGACGCGTCGCAATCCGGATACGCGGCGGCGTACGCCGCGGGGTCGAGCAGCGCCAGCACGAACGGATTGATGTCGAGCACGTCCACGACCGCATCGCAGTTCAAATCGCCGCGCGTTGTCCCCGGCTGACACTCGTCCGGAACGCCGTCGCCGTTGGCGTCGAAGCTGACCGGCAGGCCGTCGTAGGTCGCGACGGCCGAAATCCAGGAGGGATTCGGGCAGAATTCATCCATCGCGGCGGACGGAATGAGCTGCAGCATCGCGACGCCGTCGGACACGGCCGCATTGAAGGTGGCCGCGGGGACGATCAGCGTCGCCTGCGACGGCGGCGAAGCACAGTCGGCTGCACCGGCTGCGAAGATGTTGCCCAGGGTCGCCTCATTCAGGCGAACGGTGACAAACTCGCTCGATAGATTGAGGTCGGCGTAGGCCTCGAAGCGCAGGGTGACATCGCTCGTGGCCGGCCGGGCGGCGAACGAGAAACTCTGAGGCTTGTTGCGGTTGATGGGCGTCAAGTCCAGCGATGCGGCCCGCACCTGCGTCTGGAAATCGCAGTCGTCCGGGCAACTGTTATGGTTGCAGTCCGCGCTGAGGCCCGTGGCAATATCCAGCGCGTCGGGCGACTGGTTGTGGTTGCAGTCGACCAGCGTCAGAAAGGCGGCCGGCCCGGCGCTGGTCTGGCCGGCGCAGTTCTCCGCGACCACGCGCCAGTAGTAGGCGCGATCCTGTTCGAGTGGGGCCGAGAGCGTCAGCCAGGGAGAGTTTACGACGGCGGAGATTTCCGGGTTGCGGAAAGCCGCGTCATCGTCGAGTTCGACGAAATAACTCTGCGCGCCCCCGGACGCCTGCCAGATCAGCATTGGCTTCTGCGGAGCGTCCGACTCGCCGTCATAGGGGCTGTCGAGCGAAAAGGGCGCCGGCGGCTGGGGCGGCGGCACGAACGCAAGCTGTGCCGCGTAGGCGCTGACCAGGCCGCTGCCGTACTCCGTGTCCTCCCCGACCGGACCCAGGTCGCGGCAGCCGGCGCGCATGGCCGCCTCGACGTCCATGACGCTTGCATACGGCGCGGCGGAAAGCGTCAGCGCGGCGACTCCGGCGGCGAACGGCGAAGCCAGCGACGTGCCGTCCAGAGTAATTGTGTCTCCCGGGGCGCCGCCGTCGGCGCCGCTGCGGTCGGTGGTGTAGATGCCCTGACCCGGGGCGCAGAAATCCAGGCCGGGACCATACTGGCTGAAGCTCGCGCGAACGCCGGCGGGCGTCACGGCCGCGACAGCGTTGACGGAGCCGAGGCTGGCCGGAAACGAGAGCGCCGCCTGCCCGTTGTTTCCGGCGGACGCAAAGTGGATCACGCCGTTATTCCGCGTGTTTTGATACGCGCTGCTCACGACCGCGGATGAGCTGGTGCTGAAGCTGGAGTTCGTGACGCGCGCCCCGCACGTGAGCGAGTAGTTAATTCCCGAGGCGAGAATGCCGAAGGTGGTCGTGAAGCCGCTGCCGCAGGGCGGAACGGCAGGCGAGGAGGCGCCGATGCGGGCGGAGACCACCTTGCAGCCGGGCGCCACGCCGACGCCTCCCAGCGTGTTCATGAGGGCCGAGACCACGCCGGCGACCTGCGTGCCGTGGTTGTCGCAGGCGGTGACCGGCCCGCCGCTGCCGGAGCTGACGAAGTCGTGGCCGGGCAACTGGTTAATGTCCGGGTGATTCTGCTGCACGCCGACGTCGAGAATCAGCACTTTGACGCCGGCGACGCCGTTGGTCACGGCCCAGGCTTCCAGGGCGTCCACGTCGATGTCGTTTTCCTGGTTCAGGCCCCACTGTAGGGCGAAGCCCGGATCGTTCGGGATACAGGCGTCGAAACGCCCGGTCACCGCCAGATCGGGCTCGGCGAAGCGAACGTCCGGAACGCGCGCCAGCTCGTTGGCCTGATTGAGCACTGCAAAACCACTGCGCTCCAGGCTTCGGACGCGGTAGACGCCGGCGATGCCGCCCCAGTCCTTGTACAGAATCGGCCCGCCGATGTGGACGCTGATCAGCTTCAGGGCGCGGCCTTCGCTGACGTCGTCGTTGAAGCCGACGAAGATGTCGCGCGTGACGAAGACCGGCTCGTCGGCCAGGTCGAAGAAGATCGGTGAGATGAAGTCAACCAGGCCCGAATCCGCGACGGCGCTGACCAGGGACTCGACTTCCTTTGCAGGGCACCCCTTGGTCGCCACGTCGGCAAAGTACCATCCGGGCAGCGCCGCCGGCACGAGCTCCGCCGGCGAAATGCCGAAGTCCGAGAGGTCGGCGGTGTAGCCGGGCGGGTGCGTCTGCGGATCCCAGAAGATCGCCAGGCGCGACGTGTCAAGCTCGAGCCAGGACGGCAACTTGTAGTAGTAGTAGCGGTAGGACTCGTCGCGATCGTCGGCCGGCGCCGCGCTCGCGGCGCACAGGCCGATGAAGGCGAGCGCAGGCAACCACGACTGCATCCTTGCACGGGCGTGTTTCATGAGCCGTCCTGATGCGGCGACGCCCCGCCCGGCACTTGCGTGTCGGACGGGGCGGCCGCGCTGAAGTCACGTCGGCGAAATCAAGCCGAAATCAACCTCCGGAGAGCAACGCGACGAACGGGTTGATGTCGAGCACGTTGACCAACCCGTCGCCGTTCAAATCGCCGTTGAGGATATTGCAGCCCGGGTAAGCGGCGGCGTACGCAACCGGGTCGGAAAGCGCCAGCGTGAACGCATTGATGTCGAGCACGTTGACGTTGCCGTCGCAGTTCATGTCGCCCGGCAGCGTCTCGCACACGTCTGGGATCTGGTTGCCGTTGGCGTCGGCAAAGGCCGGCGTGGCCGAGTAACTCACGGCG
Source organism: Phycisphaerae bacterium RAS1 (assembly GCA_007859745.1). Classification (NCBI taxonomy): domain Bacteria; kingdom Pseudomonadati; phylum Planctomycetota; class Phycisphaerae; species Phycisphaerae bacterium RAS1. The sequence goes on from SMLU01000003.1 coordinate 317,923, forward strand.
ACCGAGACATAGCTGGCGGGGTTGCAGACGTTGTCCACCGTCGCCGACGCGACCAGGTTTATCGTCGCCGGGCCGCCGCCGCCGATGGCGCCGTTAAACGTGGCCATCGGGACCATGATTGTGGTCGAGCTGGGCGGGAAGAAGGGGCAGTCCGCGCCGCCGGGGCCGAAGGCAATGCCCACCGGCGTGCCGTTGATGTCGATGTCGATCTGCTCGGAGGAGAGGTTCAGATCGGCCGAGGCCTGGATCGTGAGCGTGACATCGCCCAGGGCCGGGCGGGAGGTAAAGACGAACGCTTGCGGCGAAGCGCTGTAAATCGGCGAGAGATCGAGCGACGCGGCCCGAAGCGGGTTGCCGATGTCGCACAGGTCCGGGATGCCGTTGTTGTTGCAGTCCTGGGCGGCGCCGCCCGCGATGTCATCCGAATCATCGATGCCGTTGCCGTTACAGTCGCGCAGCGTCGTGAAGGCGCTGGGGTTCGGATTGGAAATCGCCTGGCCCGAGAAGTTGAACGCCGTCACCTTCCAGTAGTAGGTGCGGTTCTGCTCCAGAGCGGTGGGGAGCGGATAGTTGGTCACCGTCAGGCCCGTGGCCCGCGCTTCGGGGTTGTTGAACGAAGCGTCGTCATCCAGAACCACGTCATACGTATCGGCTTCCGAGGAGGCCGACCAGGTCAGCGTGGGATTCGTCCCGACTTCGGTCGAGTTATTCGCCGGCACGAGCGTGCTGAACGGTCCGGGCGGCGCGGGGGGATTGCCGGGGGCCAGACAGGGGCGGCCGTTGCGGTAGTTGACGATTGAGGTGATTGAGCTCGGGTTCGAGTTGTTAAACGTGTTGACGCACTGCAGACCCGAATTCATTGTGGACGAACAGGTCGACGAACAGTGCACCGCGCTCCAGAGATGGCCCAGCTCGTGGGCCGACAGGTCGGTCGCGCAGCCGAAGGTGCCGCAGCAATCCGACTGCACCAGGCAGTAGGAGCTGCTGTTAAAGCAGATGCTGCCGATGGCGTTGGCGATGCCGATGACCGAGCCGTCGATGTTCTTGGCGGTGAAGAGCTGGGCGACGTCACGGACGATCGCACCTTGGTTGTTCGACCACTCGGCGACAAACTGCGACAAGAGCCCACTGGGACTCGTCGACGTGTACGGATCAGGCTCCGCCGTGCGCACCAGGATCGTCGTGATCTGGTGGCGGATGCCCACCTGCGACACGTACTGGTTGTTCATCGTGTTGATGACGCTGTTGATGCGATTCTGCACGGCCGAAACCGTGCTGCCACGCGAGACGTAATATTCAAAATCCGCGTCGCAGCCCAGGTCGGCGATGCACAGACCGCCGCAGTCGCCGGTGCGGAATCCGCCCTCCTCGTCAACGAAGTTCGGCGTGTGCTCGTCGACGCCGCAGGTCTTGCCGCTGGGAACGATGTCCTCGCCGTTGTAAACGACGTAGTCATCCGCCTGGGCATTGATGAAGTGTTCGCGAAGCGGCTCAATCCAGCGCGTCCCGCCGTCCGGCAGCCGGATGAGCACCACCAGGCCGGTCTCCAGAATCGCACCCGAAACCGTCGCGCCGGGGATTTCGAGCACTTCGCCATCGAGCGTGTTCACCGGCGTCGGCGGAACATCCTGCCATGAACCGTCCGCAAGCTGCGCCTTGACCTGGTAGTTCGGGGCGCGCACCGAGTGCGGCCGCATGTCCAGCGTCAGCCACTCGCCGTCCACCGGCACACTGGCCGTGAACGCGACGTCAGGCACGTTCGGCAGCGACAACTTGTGAACCTGGCTGGTCTGAAGTTGAAACGCGGCGTTGACCTGCGGTAGAGCGACCGAGAAATCCGCCTCGGCCGGCTTGCCGCCGAAGGCCGTGGCGGTCAGACCCAGCGACGTAACAAGGCTAAAGTGAACCAGACAGCGCAATCCAGCGCGCATGCGAAACCTCCGCGGGTGACAGGTACTTTCCAGACAACGCGTTGGGCCGGCGAGAAGCGGGAAGACGGGCCGCCTCGACCCGTTTACGCTCGCCGACTATCCCAGCACACAGCAGTGTAGCCCGCCCGGCGATGGCGAACAAGCCCTTTCTCGCCCGATATCTCAGTCGGGCACCGGTTCGGGGTGGGTGACGATCGTCGGCGGCCGGCACCTCATCGGTCCGCGACGTCAACCCGCCGCTTGGCGCGGCGGGTTCTGAAAGACGGCCCTGCCGGCGGCCGTACGCCGCCGCCGATTCCGCCGGTCACGTGCAGCCCGTAGGATAGCCTGCGTGAGTTATCAGCCGCTTTCCGACTCGTGCTCGTCGCAGCCAGGCCTGTCCGTCCCGGCGTCACCATGCGGAACCCAGAATCCGGCATGTTTGGCGGAGCGCCTGGTCGGCGTGACGGAGTTCCTCGCGCTGCTGGTTATCGGCTGGCTGCTGATGCACTACCTGTGCACCGACACGAAGGGGCCGAACGGGGCGGATTTGGGGCTGCCCGGTTTCGACTCCTGGTACCACGCACGCATGTCGTCCATGTTGCCCGAGGTCGGCCTGGTGCGCGAGTTTCCGTGGCTGCGGTTCTCCTATTTCACGCGGACGGGGCACGATTTCGTCAGCCATCACTACGGCTTTCACGTGATGATGCTGCCGTTCATCAAAGCATCGGAGCATTTCCTCGGCGACGCCGCGCCGGGGGCGCGCTGGGCGATCTGCACGACCTTCGGCGTGAACCTGGCGCTATTCAATCTACTGCTGAAGGCGGGCGGGGTACGCTGGCGGCTGCTGTGGCTGGCGCTGATCCTGCTGATGCCGCACCAGTTCATCATGCGCAGCGCTCACATCCGCGCCATCGGCCCGTCGCTGATGTTCCTGATGCTGATCACCTGGCTGATGTTCAAACGGCGGCCGATCCTGACCGGGCTGGCCATCGCCTCCTACACGCACCTGTACCTCGGGGCCGTGATGTACGCGCCGATCATCGTCGCGACCTACGCGGCGGCCGCGGCGGTCGGCCCGGCCGGGCAGCGGCATATGCCGTGGAAGCTGGTGCTGATCACCGCCGGCTTCTGGTTTCTGGGAGTGCTCACCTACCCCTACGCCGGGGGGATGCTGGAGTTTCTGCGGCTGCAAGTGTTCGGCACCGGGCTGACGCCGGACATCGAGGTGGGCGGCGAGTGGAAGCCGTACGAGGGCGTGTGGTGGTTCACGCAAATGTCGGCGGCGCTGCTGATTGTCTGGACGACGGCGGTGGTGCTGCGGATGCGGCTGGGGCCGAACCTGGATGAGAAGGAAACCACGCTGCTTCTGCTCAACTTCTTTTTCCTGCTGCTGACGCTGAAGGCGCGGCGGTTCGTGGAATACTGGCCGGCGTTCGGCTTGCTAAGCGCGGCGTACATGCTGGCGCCGGTTTTGTCGCCGCTGATTGAACGATTGGAGCGCGGCTGGCGGAGCGACGAGCCGCAGCGCGGCGAGGTGCTGCGACGCGTCATCATCGCGACGCTTGTGACCGGCGCCGTGGCGCTGTGCGGGCTGGGCTTCTTCGGCGGAGTGGCGAAGTTTCTCTTGGGCGACCCGCGGCTGACAACCGTTTTCGGCCTGGCCGTGGTCGTGACGGCGCTGGGCGCGGCGGTCGGCTTTCTAGTGCGGCGGCTGGAATTGTGGGTGGTCCCGGTGCGAACCGTACTGGCGGCGGCCTGCCTCAGCGCGGTGGGCTTCGGGTATCCGCAGTGGACCGAAATCCGCAAGAGCCTGCGCTGCGGCTACGACCTGAAAGCGCTGCGCGAGACCATGGCTTACGTCCGCGAGCATTCGCAGCCGGGGGACGTCATCTTCACCGACGACTGGGACATCTTCCCCGTCTACTTCTATCACAACACGTACAACAACTACATCGTCGGGCTGGACCCGAAGTTCACGCACGAGCGCCGGCCGGACCTGTGGCAGCGCTTCGTCAAGATCACGCGCGGCCAGACGCCTTGTGACATCACCGAGCCGACGCCGGACGAAAACGGCAAGCTGGTGAAGAAGAAGCTGCACGTGGACTTGATCGACGTCCGTGAGCAGTTCGGCGCGAAGTGGGTGATCACCGATCGGGATCACCGCTCGCTCGCGAACAAGCTGGCGAAGGCCAAGGACATCGCGGAGTTGGTCTATCCGGTCACGAGCATGAGTGAGGCGGGGGAGGCGGAGTTTCTGGTGTTTCGGGTGATCTGGCCGGAGGGGCGGCCCGCCCAGGGACTATAAAGTCCGCCCCTGGAACGGGAGACCAGCTCCTTGTTTCTTCGATTCCTGTTCTTCCGCCGGAAAGGGCGAAGCTACGTTCGTCTGCTCGCCGGGCGAATCCGGTTCGCAGGCAAGACGCCGACGCGCCGGACACACGCCGATGGGTTGCGTCATCTTTAGGAACGTGGCGTCGACCGCCCCGTTCGGCGTCCGGCGCTCATACGTCTTTTCGGCCGGAGTCGGCGCGCGTCCAGCCACTTCTTCAATGAGGCCTGGCTTTCGCCCGATGCGCGGCCCGCGAGGAGCCCCTCGACGCTGATATCCTCATCGAGGCCTTCCCAGTGAATGCCCTGTCCGCGCCCGATCAGGCGCCAGTTCCGGCGCTCGCGCGGGCTGCCGTGCAGCAAACGCGGATACCAGGCGAGCGGGGCCGAAATCGTGCGGCCGTCGCTGAGCTCCACGCTCAGCGTGTCCTCGCTCACATGCACGTCGTCGGCCGCGGGCAGCCTCAGCTCAAGCACCGAAATACTCATTCCATGCCTCGATCAGCGCGGCCTCATGTTGCCGCAACAGCATTTCGATTCGACCAAGCTCCTTGCGCGAAAATCCGCCGCTTCGAGCCAGCCGCACGGGATCGAGCCAGAGCTTTGCCACCTTGTCCTCGCGCTCGACATGCACATGCGCCGGTTCCGCGCGGTCGGCAGAATAGAAGAACACGCGGTACGGCCCGAGGGTCGTAACGGTCGGCATCGCGTGACCTCATATTCGTCCGCGTCGCCGCGCGGGAAAACGTCGTTGGTGCAGGCTCAAACCGCTGCCTGACGGTCGCGGCTCGGAAAGAGGCAGCGGCTAGATTTTCACCGTCACCGTCTTCACTTCCGTGTAGTTCGCCAGGCCGTACTCGCCCAGCTCGCGACCGATGCCCGACTGCTTGTAGCCGCCGAAGGGGGCGGCGGCGTCGAAGACGTCGTAGCAGTTCACCCACACCGTCCCGGCGCGGACGCGATTGGCGATGGCGTGCGCCTTCTCGATGTCGCGCGTCCAGACGGCGGCGGCCAGGCCGTACATGCTCTTGTTGGCGCGTTTCACGACGTCGTCCACGTCCTTGAAGCGGATGACGGACAGGACCGGGCCGAAGATTTCCTCCTGCGCGATTTTCATCTCGTCCTTCACGTTGGTGAAGACGGTCGGCTCGATGAAGAAGCCCTTGTTGCCGACGCGGTTGCCGCCGGTTTCCATCTTCGCGCCGTCCTTCTTGCCGGCGTCGATGTAGCTCATCACCTTGTTGAACTGGTCCTTATCCACCTGCGGCCCCTGCTGCGTCTCGCGCGCGAACGGATCGCCGACCTTGCGGGCCTTGGCCTTGGCGACCATCTTGCTGACGAATTCGTCGTGCACCTTCTCCTCGACGTAGAGGCGCGAGCCGGCGCAGCAGCACTGCCCCTGGTTGAAGAACAACGCGAAGTAGGCCCCTTCGACCGCGGCGTCGAGATCAGTGTCGGCGAACACGATGTTCGGGCTTTTCCCGCCAAGTTCCAGCGTGACGCGCTTCAGGTTGCTCTCGGCGGCGTACTTCATGATGAGGTGGCCGACCTCGGTCGAACCGGTGAAGGCGACCTTGTCCACGTCCATGTGCCTGGCCAACGGGGCGCCGGCCGACGGGCCGAAGCCGGTCAGGATGTTCAGCACGCCCGGCGGGAAGCCGGCCTCCAGGGCCAGCTCGCCGACGCGCAGAGCCGAGAGCGGCGTCTGCTCGGCAACCTTCATAACGACCGTGCAGCCGGCGGCGAGCGCAGGGCCGAGCTTCCAAGCCTGCATGAGCAACGGGAAGTTCCAGGGAATGATCTGGGCAGCGACGCCGACCGGCTCGTGCCGCGTGTAGCAGAAGTACGGGCCGTTGACCGGAATGGTCTTGCCGTGAATCTTGTCGGCCCAGCCGGCGTAGTAGCGATAGCAGGCGATCGTGAGCGGCAGGTCGGCCTTGAGCGAGTCGCCCATCGGCTTGCCGTTGTCGAGCGTCTCCAGCGCGGCCAGGTCTTTCTTGTTCGCCTCGATCAGATCGGCCAGCTTGTACATCAGCCGGCCGCGCTCCGTGGCCGACATCTTAGACCAGGGGCCTTCCTCAAAGGCGCGGCGGGCGGAGGCGACGGCGCGATCGACATCGTGCTGATCTGCGTCGGGGACGCGCGTTATCACTTCTTCAGTCGCGGGGTTGATTGTCTCGAACGTCTTTCCGCTGGCGGCAGCCTGCCATTCGCCGTTGATCAGCAGCTTGGCAGGGCCGAGATTGACCTGGGGAGCAGTAGCGGTGGACATTGCATGTTCTCCTGGCGAGTGCCGGTACGTGAGGCGTTTCGCGGCCCATTTGTGCAAGGACGTATTTTCGGCGCGCGTGGCGTGCGGGTCAATCGGAATTTTGCTTCGCGTATGGGGGGATTGGGTGCGTGTGACTGAAATTCGCGGCAGACGCCGCCGGCCGGGCGGTTTTCCCGAACCCGCCGCGCCAAGCGGCGGGGTGAAGATCGTCGGCGAGCGGCGCCTCACAGCCGGGGGCGTCAACCCGCCGCTTGGCGCGGCGGGTTCGGACAGAAATGCCCGCCGCGCCTGCAAGACTCGATCAGTTGGGGGGACCGTCCTCTGGCCCCTCATCGAGGGCCGTACTACTCCCGCTCAGCCCCCCTGCCACGAATTCGAGCAGCCGCCGAACCAGCGCCGCGTACGAGCAATGCAACTCAACCGCCCGGCGCATGTCGGCAGCCAACCGGGCACGCTCCTCATCCGCCTGTGTGAAATGCTCCAATCGCTGGTTAAGCTCTTCGGGCCCAATGAACACGACCCGCTCATACTCCGGCCAGACCGCTCCCGCCATGTGAATGCTGCGAGCCTCGAACAGCGCCCGGAACGTGATCCACCACTTCTTCGTCACGGTCAGCGCCCCGCCGCGCGTCAGCCCCAGCGCCGCCAGCAACGCCGAAAACCGCGGCCGCAGTGGCTCGGGAATGTCGGCGATCGTCACGTCGCAGGGCAACGATGAGCGCCGCCCGGCGACCAGGCGGTAAATCGACTCATATAGCGCGGTCGCCGCCTCCGACTCGCGCCGCTGCATGAGGAAGAACCCGCCGGCGCACAGCCCATCCAGCACGCGCTGGTGCTGCGAGTGATTGCAGCCCGCGTGCAGACACACCTTCGCCGCCCGGAACGCCAGCGCCAGCTCGCGCCCCGGCGTCAACGGCCCGCGGGCGTGCGGGGCGAACTCGGTGTGTCGGTCCCAGCCGTGGCCGTAAAGCGCGAACGTCCCGCCGCTGCGGATCGCCCAGGCGGCGGCCGTGCGAATCGCCTGCTCGCGCAGGTGCTGGTCCGCGACGCCGCGCAGCATCTGGACCAGCTCGCCGCGCACGGCCAGATCGTTGAACCGTCCGCCGAGGCGCCGCTCCACGCGCGTGAGCAGCAGGTCCAGCTCGATCTCGCCAGTAAAGTGCGGCCGGCGCATCTCCGCGCTCAGCTCATCGTACGCCGCGTCGAATACGGCCCGCAGGCCGGCGTCCATGTTCCGCCGCGCCGCGTCGACCCGCTGCGCGACGCCAGCGTGCGGCGGTGCATGCGTGGCATACATGACGTCGCAGCGGTATGGGGCCAGCTCCGCTTCGCTGGCGTCATCCACGTTGAAACGCGCGGGGTTGACCGGGATCGCGCAATTCATCGTCCGCCTGCCGGGATAGCCGAAGTCGGTCAGCAGGTCGCAGGCGTTGTGGCCGATGACGAATTCGCGCGGGTGAACGCCGGCGCCGGCCGCGGGGTTCATCAGGTTGGGCAGCATGTCCTGCACCCAGCAGACGCTGGGCAATCCGTCGGGCAGGACGCTGGGGTACTCGCGCCGCAGGTGATCGATGTTGATGAACAGATCCGGCTGATGCTCCTCGATGGCGCGAAGTGAAGTCAGCGGCGAGTAGTGCGCGTGGTCGTCCGGCTCGATGATCAGGTGCGTCCGATGCCCGAGCATCTCAAACGCCGCCAGGAGATCGCGCAGCGTGTATTGCAGCACGGTGGTGAAGCGGCTGGTGATGCCGACGACCCGCAGCGCCGTTTCGCCGAGTGCCGCAGCGGCGAAGCGCTCCGCCAGCGCCGCGTCATCCAGCGCGTAGCCGGCCGTCACGCGGGTGAATGCGGCCTGCTGCTCGCCGCGGCGACGGGCGACTTCGGCGTCGACCTTCTCCACGCACTCGCTCTCGCCGCTGCCGCCGGGCCAACGCGGCCCACCGGAAATCACGACCGGCGTTGCGCGGTCGATGTCAGCGATGTACTGCTCAAACTCAGCCAGCGCCCGGTCGCCCGCACAGAGACGAACGCGTGGATCGTTGAGCAGCGCCGTCCAGCCATATAGGTGCATCGCGACCGCCCACGCAGCCAGCGACGACTCCACCAACAGGACGAGCGGGCTGGACGTCAGAAATGTGGACTGCGACGCCGCCACGATCGGCCCCGCCAAACCACCCAGCCCGAGTCCGGCCACGGCGATCGTGCGGATCACGCGACCGCTCCACTCGCCGCGAAGCGACTCGCGCTGTCCCGGTGAGACAGGCGGTGTCAGCGCGGGCAGCCAGCAGCCACGTAGCGTGTCGTAGATCTGCCAGGCGCCGTCGACCGTCTGGTGCAGTTCCAATTGCCGCCTCACTGCACGCCAGGTTGAGAGAAGCTCATCGCGCAGTCCGGTTCGGAGACCGAACGGCTCGACGTTGGCCTGAAACGTCGCGTCAAACCGGCTCCAACTGACGCGCCGCGACGAACCCGCAATTCGCGAAAGGAGGCGCTCTCGCAAATCGGCCGTGCAGGCCGGACCTTCGAGCAGCCCGCGTGCCGCGTCGGAAAGGCCCAGCGCCGCCAGGGCCCCTACCGCCGCCTCGCGCGTCACGCCGTCTTCCGGCGAATCGCGCAAGTGCTGCGCGGCGGCGTTCAGGAAGCCGTACACGTCGCCGCGGGCAAGCAGCCCGCGGAGGGCACACGCACGATCCGACTCGGGAGCGGCGACGACGGACATCTCATTCCTTATCGGATCGCGCCCGCGACCGCCCGATGGTCGATAGGGACATGGACGGCTACGGGTGCCAGCATGCGAAGCTACCAGGGTTCAAACGCCGCGTACCTGATCGACCGCCGGCTCGCCGATGGGTACGAGCTGGGCGTCGACGACGGCACATTCCGGCTCGCGCCGCACGCTCCGGCGGCGGGGCGACGGATCATCCGTGCGGCGGCGGCATTCGACGTAACGTCGCCGGCCGGCGTTTACCCGGAAATGAACATCTCGATGGGCCGCATCGTCTTTGAACCGAACGATGCTCAGCCCCGCCGTTATCGCCCATTTTCAAGAGACGCGCAGCGGCGTCTCACGGTGGCGTACCTGGGACCGGAGGGCGCCACGGATGAGGACTGCCCGTTCTTCTTCAAGGCGTTCGACCACTTTAGGGCCGCCGTGCGGCTGCCCGCCGACGCGGACGGAACGTCCCGGCGTCACGAGCGATTCGAACACCTGCACCGTCACGCTCATGGCTGGTTTCACCTGGTTGAGATGCAACTGCTGGACCTGGCCGTGCGCAGCGAGGCCCCTCGCGGCGGACACATCATCGAGATCGGCAGCTACCAGGGCCGCTCAACCGCCGTGCTGGCCGCCGCCGCGCAAGACTGCGGCAGCGATGCCCTCGTCATCAGCATCGACCCCAACGAGCTCTCGCCGCAACAGGCCGACGTCGCCGCGGCGTGCGTGGCGTCGGTCGGGCAGCGGCGGCGGCTGGTGCAGATTCAGCGCCCTGCGGCCCGGACCGCCGGTTTGCTCCGCGACGAGCTGGCCTGCGTCGCGTTCATTGACGGAAGCCATGAATACGCCGACGTCGTCGCAGATTTTGAGCTGTGCGACCGCTGGTTACGGCCCGGCGGTTTGCTGGCGTTGCACGACATTTTCCCCGCGGAACACCTGGGCTATCCCGCGCCAGACCCGGGACCCGGCGACGCGCTGCGCCGCGTGATTCTCCCCACGCGGCGATACGAACCCATCGCCGCCGCTCACCTCACGCTCGTGCTTCGAAAGCAAGCCAATGTCGCGATGTGATGGCGCGCGATGAACGCCAACACGCTGACGCTGCTCTTTGACTACGACGACTACGCCGCACTCGCGGGAGCGCGGCCTGACGCACTCGCCCGCGGCGTGCTGGCGTTCGATCCCGATCTGCACTTGAGGCTCGTGGACGAGGGCCGCCCTCACATCACGCCGTGGGACGTGCTGCGGCCGGCAGACGGCCAGCGGCTGCCGCGCTTCGAGGCCGACGTGCTGGCCTTCTGGCAGCGCCACGCCCTGGTCGATTATCGCGGTTTCAACCTGCTCGCAATGGCGGCCTACCGGCACATCTCCTGCCTGTCGCGCCTGGCCTGGGCGGCGTTCGTCATCCGCCGCGCGCTCGAAACCACGCGGGCGCAGTGCGCCATTGTCGCGAACCGCGCCGGCGGCCACGGCCTCGATCGACCCGCGGCCGAGCCGGGAATGCCGCTGCTCTTCGGGCTTTTTCACGGGATGGCGGAGGCGGCCGGACTCTCCGTCGTTGAATTGGGTGGGACGGACGTCTCGCCCGTCCCGGCCGCGTCAGCAACGGGCAAGATGCCCGTTCCACCCGAACATTGTCACAGGCTCGGCCGGCTGAACGCGGGCGTTCCGCGCGACCGGCCGTTCGTGCTGCTGCACGCAAACGGCTCCGATCTGTTGCGCCAGGCGCCACTCATCCGCGCGTTGCAGGACAATGATCGTTGCAGCGTGATTCAGCTCTACGGGACGGCCGACGCCGCCGCGCTGCAGCAGTTGTCGGAGCTGGGTCACACGCTGCTTTGCGAGCGCGATGCGGTCGGCGCGCCCGATCCGCCCGAGGATCTGCCCGGCCTGCGCGGCGCACGGTCTCGCTTTGACCAGGCCTGCACCACCGCGAACGCCGACCTGGGCAGCATCTACGCCAACCGCCGCATCGCGTCGCACTTCGACTTCATGTTCGGCGTCTACGCGCGGCGGCTCGCATGGCAGGTGGAAGCGTGGACCGGGTTCTTTTCGTCACGCCGGCCGGCGGCGATCGTCGGCAACTACCACGCGCCCCTGCTCGACGTCGCCGCGCGCCTTGGAATTCCAACACTGGTGTTGCCGCACGGCCTGATGCTCGCCGGCGAGACGCGCTGGTTCTCATCGCTGTCCCCCGGCTGCACGATCGGGGCCATCAGCCCGGCGCATCGCGACAAGTTGCGCAGCGCCGGCGTCAGGTCAGAACGAATCGCCGTCACCGGCGATCCGGCCGGGGATGAACTCGTCCACGCCACGCGGCGTGATACGCAGACCGAGATTCGCCGTCTCGAATCGCCAAACGCCGCCCAGAACGAACGAACAGTCAGGGCGCGGCTCGGCGTTCCGGCCGACCGCCCGGCGATACTCCTTATCACCAGCAATCTCGGATCGCCGTCCAAGGTGACGCGCCTGCCGCTGACCGACTGGGCCGCCGCGGCGCGGCAGTTCGGCGAAGTGGCCGCGCTGGCCGCACGCCATCCGGAATGGACATTCTGTCTGCGCGGACACCCGCGATATGACCATCCACGACTCCGTTCGCAACTGCTCGCCGGCGGCGCGAGCGGAATCGCAGCGCTTGATCTCTCGCGCGCTCCGCTGGCCGATGCGGTCGCCGCCGCCGATGCGATCGTCGTGGTGAACGTCGTGACCTCCGCGCTGATGGAAGCTTCGCTCTGGCGACGACCGGTCCTCCTGCTCTGCGGCGCCATGCCCTGGTATGAGCCGGGTGAGTGGCTGACCGCCGGCTGGCCGCACGTCTCATCGGTCGTGATGCTCGAAGAACAGTTGACGGCGATCGTGAACGATCCGCGGCGGCGAGCGGAGCTGACCGCTCAAACGCAAGCCGCAGCGCGGCACTTCTTCGGCGGCGAGCCGCGCCTGGCTGCACCGCGCTGCGCGGCGCTCCTGTGGAAATGGGCAGAAGTGGAGCGCGTTTCACCCACAGCCGCGGAGTCGAATACGATGCTCACGAGCGGCGGCGCAGCGGCACCAGCCGGGCGCTGAGCCGATCGGCCGTGATCCGCAGATTCTCAATGCAGAAGGGGACCTTTCCGTTCGGCCAGACCCACTCGTTCAACACTTTCACGCCCGGCCGGCCGTCCAGCGTGATCCGCTGCAATTGCCCCTCGCCACGCGCCACGACTTCAGTCAGCGCCCAGCCCGTCGTGATCGGCAGCGAGCCGACCGCGGCGTCGGTGGGATTGATGTAGAGATAGGCCGCGTCCGCTCGAACAGAGAATTCAACCGACAGCACCGCCGCCAGCACGCCCAGACGCAGCAGGCCGCCGACCTGCACGCGATTGGGCTGCTCCAGTGCGACGCACGGTTCGCTCAGCCAGCCCGGCAGTTCGGCGTCCGGCCACAATTCACGTCGGGCGGCAAGCCAGCGGTTGAGCTGCGCCCGGTCGAGCGAGATTTCCGCCGGACGCCCGGCGTTCAGCGCATCGCTGATGTTGGAGACCAACGCCGCCAGGTCGCGCTTGTCCGACTCAAGGCGGGCCCGGTCGACCGGGCTGGCCGCGTACCACGCCGGGCGCCAGGCCATGGCGCCGGCGGCGCCAATGGCAGCCAGGGCGAGCACGATTGAGGCAACCAGAAATACGCGGCGATGGCGATGGGGTGCGGCGCGCTTCTCGCGAGCGGGCGCCGCGGGTCGCGGCGCCTGGGCCGCAGCGGCGGCGCTCGCCGGCGTTGGCCGCGATGCATGCTTTTTCTTGCGGGGTTTTTTCACAAGCAGGTCTTTGACCGTGCACGTCGGGCGCGGATCGACCGGGACCACCTGCGCCCGATTCCCGACCATGATAACGACTTGGCGCGGCCGCAAGGGCATGTGCCGGCTCCGACGCGCCGAAGTGAATTGCCGGCGCGATCAGCCCCCGATGCACACATAGCTCACTTGGAATCGAGAGACTAGCGATCGGCGCGCTTGAAGTCGAGACAATTCTGACACCGTACTTCTACGTATTGGGGTGGGGCGGGCGTCTGAGCCTGTGAACATTTGGGTGGGACGGGCGTCTCGCCCGTCCGCGCGGACTCAGGAACGGGCAAGATGCCCGTTCCACCCGAAAGAGTTCACCGGCTCAGAGTCCCTCCCCCCCGACGGCGATCAGCCGCCGATCAGGCTGATGAACGGATTGATGTCGAGCACATTCACCTGGCCGTCGTCGTTCAGGTCGCCGTTGTTGATGTCACAATTCGGGAAGGCGGCGGAATACGCGACCGGATCGCTGAGGGCCAGCGTGAACGGGTTGATGTCGAGCACGTTGACGGCGCCGTCGCAGTTCATGTCACCCGGCAGCAGGCAGTGCCGGTGACCGGCGTCGGACGCGCTGAACGGTCCGGGGCCGCAGGGGTTGAGCGTCTTGATCCAGTAGTAGTAGATCGTCTCCGCCGTCCCGGTGACGTCGCCATAGGGGCTTTCGGAGTCAGACCCGATCAGCGTGGCGGTCGCACTGTTGTCGACGGTGTTTCGCCAGATTTCGTAGCCCGCGGCGCCGGCGACCGCGTTCCAGGTAATCGACACAGAGTTGCAGCCGGCGCCGTCGCTGGCCGACACGCCGCCCGGACCGGGGAGCGACGCAAGCCGCGAACCGCTGTTGGAGGCGCTGAATCCACCGGCGCCGCACGCATTGGTCGATTTTACCCAGTAGAAGTAGGCTGCACCGGGGACGGCGCTCGCGTCGTCATACGGGCTGGCCGTGTCGGTCGCGAGTAGCGAGGCGCTGCCGCTGTTGTTCACGGTGTTGCGCCAGATCTCGTAGCCGCTCGCGCCGGCGACCGTATTCCAGGCGACCGAGACGACGTCGCAGGAGGTGCCGTCGCTGGCCGAAACGCCGCCCGGCGCCGCCAACGTTCCCAGCCGGGAGCCGCTGTCGGACGCGCTGAATCCGCTCGTCCCGCAGTCGCTGAGCGACTTGACCCAGTAGAAATACGTCGTACCCGCAATCGCGGTCGTGTCGCCATAGGGGCTGGCCGCCACCGTGCTTTGCAGCGCCGCCGTCCCGCTGTTGTTGGTCGTGTTGCGCCACACTTCGTAGGCATTCGCGCCGGCGGCGGCGCTCCAGGACACGTTCACCGCGCTGCATGACGCGGCGTCGCTGGCGCTCACGCCGCTCGGCGCCGCGGGCGTGATCCCGCGCGTGCCGCTGTCGGGCGAGCTGAAGGGCCCGGCGCCGCACGCGTCAACCGCCTTGATCCAGTACCAATACGTCGTACCGGCGACGGCGGTCATGTCGTTGAAAGGCGGGAGGCCGATGGAACCGATCTGCGTCGCGCCGGCGCTGTTGTTGACCGTGTTGCGCCACACCTGGTAGCCATTCGTCGCGCCCGCGACGTTCAGCCAGTTGACGTAGACCTGGTCGCAGAATTCGAAATCGCTGGCGCTGACGGCGGTGGGCGCGCCGACGGACGATCCGCCGCGCACGCCGCTGTCCGAACCGCTGAATCCGCTCGTGCCGCAGCCGCTGCCGGCCTTGACCCAATAGTAATAGGTCGTGCCGACGACGGCGGTCGTGTCATCAAAAGGGCTGGCCGAGTCGTTGCCCAGGAGCGACGCGCTGGCGCTGTTATTCACCGTGTTGCGCCAGATCTCATAGTTCGTGGCGCCCGCCGATGCGTTCCACGACACCGTGACCGCCGTGCAGGAAGTGCTGTCGGTCGCGGAGACGCCGGTCGGGGCCGACGGCCCGCTGCCGGCGACGCTGATGTTCATCGACCCGCCGCCGGTTGCCGCGTTGTATCCGCCGATGCGAATCAGATAGGAATTGCCGGCGGTGACGGCGAGCTGCACGCGCGAGTTGTAGCCGTCGTCGTTGATGTTGCCGTTGCCGTTGCAGTCGAAATCGTCGTTGCAGACCAGCGCGGAATTGGCGCCGGTCGGGCAGGACGAGCCGTAGACCGCCAGGCGCGTGTCATAGCCGCTGCCGCAGAGACTCACGGTTAGCGTACCGCTGCACAAAGCGGCGTAGCGATACCAGATGTCTGAGCCGACCTGGCTGTCGCCGGCGTTGTTGCAGAGCGTCTCGGCGGGGCCGTCGGTGGTCGCGCCGGCGGTGTTGAAGGCGGTCGTGCCGGCCAGGACGGTGGTCGCCGCGGAGCATGCATTGTTCGCCGGCCCGCCGCCGCCGCCGGTCGACAGACACGTGCGCGTGTTGCGGTACGCCACGATGGCGGCGATTGAGTCGGCGGAGAAGTTGTTGACGCAAGCGATCGAGGGATTCATGGTAAAGCTGGGGCAGGAGCAGTGCGGCGCGTTCCAGTTGTGCCCCAGTTCGTGCGCCGAAAGGTCGGTGGCGCAGCCGAAGCTGCCGCAGCAGTCGGACTCCACCAGGCCGAAGCCGTTCGTGTTGCAGATGCCGCCCAGGTAGGCGATGCCGATGACCGACCCGTTCAGGGCCTTGCCCGTAAAGAGGTGGGCTACGTCGCGGACAACCCCGCCATGGTTGTTGAGCCACTGGTTCTGAAACTGCGTCAGCAGCGTGTTGGGATCGGTCGAGCTGTAGGGGTCGGGTTCGGCGGTGCGGATGATGATCTGCGTGATGCTGTGCGTGATGTCGCACTGATTGGTGTACTGCACGTTCACCTGGTTGATCACGCTGTTGATGCGGTTCTGAACGTTGGTCGTGTTGCTGCCGTAGTCCTGGTAGTACTCAAAGTCGGCGTCGCAGGCGAGCTCTGCGGTGTAGAGCGTCGAGCCGCGAATGCCGCCGCCGGCTCCGCCGTCCCCGAGCTCGGCATCGTCGCGCGTCTGCGCGGGGTCGGCGACGCGCGGAGCATCATCGACCACGCCGCAGCCGCGATCGGGATGAATGATCGCTGCGCCGTCATAGATGACGTAGAGCGCCGGGTCGGCGGAGAGCTTGTCCGCCACCGGCTCAAAGTGGTAGCGCGTGCCGTCCGCGAGCTGGATCAGGCCGTGCAGTCCGTGCTCCAGCCATGCGGCCGCGACGGCGCTGCCGTCGATCTCCAGCACGTAACCGCGGAACGTGTTGATCGGGGCCGGCTTCTGCTCGACGTAGGAGCCGTCCGCGACCTGCACCCAGACCTGGTAGTTCGGGGAGCGAACGGAGTGCGGCTCAGCCACAACCGTGACATCCGCCCCGGCGATCGGCAGCATCGTGACCAGGCCGCCATCCGGCGACTCCGAGATATCCAGCGTCGCCAGCCGGGAAGAAGTCAGGCCAAAGGCCGCGTTGACCTGCGCCTGGAGCTCGGGAGTTCCAGCCGGTCCACCCGCGGCAGGTCCGGCCAGCGTCACACACGTACCGCACAAAACGACGACCGCGTGCGCGAACCGCTGCATGAGATGCTCCAGGTTTTGGTGGTTCAGCGAAGATTACGGCATACCGTCGCGCGTCGGATCGAAGATGGCGCGGCGGCCGCTCGCCCGAACCGGGCGGCGCCGTTGTCCCAGCGAGAACATGCTACAACTTCGGCTTGGCGAATTCAACGCTGACTTCGAGGCGTCAAGGCGGTCTTCACATGGGGAGCATCGGCGTCCCGCCGGTACGCACCGGCGAGACGCCGATGCTCCCCGAAGTCCAACGCTGAAAATGCCCACGCGCTTGCGCTTGGGGCTCGGTTCCCAGCGGGCCACCGCCAAAACTGCCACGCGCCCCACTTCCCCACTTGACTCATCCGGCCCTTGGCAATTCCATGGGGCCCGCCTACCATTACGCCGCTTTACGGGTAGTTCGCCACACCAGCGCGGAAGTGTGCCGACAACCGTCCCGCGATAGCGCGAGACTCGGCACTGACGCACCGCCGCGCGGCATTCTGGAGGAACCGACGTGGCCGACGTGGCTGAAATCGAAACCAAGGTCAAGAAGATCGTCTCCGAGCAGATGGGCGTCAGCGCCGAAGAGATCAAGCGCGAAACGTCCTTCGTCAACGACCTGAACGCCGACTCGCTCGACACGGTTGAGCTGGTGATGGAGTTCGAAGACGAGTTCGAGATGAGCATCCCCGACGAGGAAGCCGAAAAAATCCAGACCGTCGGGCAGGCCATCGACTACATCTCGGCTCACCTCGGAAACGGCGCGGCCAAGCCGTCTTAGCGAAAGGGCTCTCGAGCGCATATGGCTGATCGTCGGGTGGTTATCACCGGCATGGGCGCCGTCACGCCGCTGGGCGCGTCAGTGACGGAGTTCTGGGACGGCCTCATCAGCAGCCGCAGCGGCATCGCGACGGTGACGCGCTTCGACGCCTCGCCTTTTGACGTGCACTTCGGCGGCGAATGCCGGACGTTCGACCCGGCCCGCTTCATCGAGCATCGCGCCGCAAAGCGCATGGACCGCTTCGCCCAGCTCGCCATGGCCTCCGCCAAGATGGCCTTCGAAGACTGCGGCTTGCCGCGCGGCGGGTTCGACGCGACCCGCGCCGGCGTCGTGGTCGGCACGGGCATCGGCGGGCTGACCGAGCTCGAAGACCAGCACCTGCGCCTGCTCGAAAAAGGCCCGAGCAAGGTTTCCGCCTTTACCATCCCCAAGCTCATGGCCAACGCCGCCGCCGGCCATATCTCGATCGAGTTCGGCTTTCAGGGCATGAATACCGCCGTCGCCACGGCCTGCGCCTCCGCCGGCAACGCCATGGCCGACGCCGTCATGGCCATTCGCCGCGGCCAACTGGATGTCGTGATCACCGGCGGCTCCGAGGCGGCCCTCACGCCGCTGGGCCTGGCGGCCTTCGCCGCGATGAAGGCCCTCAGCACGCGCAACGACAATCCGGCGGCGGCGTCGCGGCCGTTCGACAAGGATCGCGACGGATTCGTGCTGGGCGAAGGCGCCGGGATCCTGATTTTTGAGGAGCTGGAATACGCCCGTCGCCGCGGGGCCCGCATGTACGCTGAGGTCATCGGCGTGGGCACGACCGCGGACGCCGGGGACATGGTGCAACCCGATCCCGGCGGCGCGGGCGCGGCGCGGGCCATGCAGGCGGCCCTGTCCGACGCGCGCCTCAACGCCGACGAGATTCACTACATCAACGCCCACGGCACGAGCACGCCGCTGGGCGACGTGGCCGAAACAAGGGCGGTCAAGGCCGTCTTCGGCGCCGCGGCGGCACGCATTCCGGTGAGCAGCACCAAGAGCGCCACCGGGCACCTCCTGGGCGCCAGCGGCGGAATTGAGGCGATCGCGTGCGTGAAAACGCTTCAGCACAACACGCTGCCGCCGACGATCAACCTCGACCATCCCGACCCCGAGTGCGATCTCGATTACGTCCCCCGGCACGCGCGCGACGCGCGCGTCCACTGCGCCATGAGCAACTCCTTCGGCTTCGGCGGCCACAACGCCTGCGTCATCTTCCGTAAATTGTCTTAACCCCACGCGCCGCCGGCACGCGTGTGCCTTTTCGGCGTGCGTCGCGTGTTCTGCGCACAGTCGGAGTCCGGTGGGCCTGTTTTCGCCTCCTTGCGTAGGGCGTGCATGACATCCATGACACCCGATGCAGGCGAACAATCTGGTACTGGTCAAGTTAGACTCCCGGCGCGGGGAGCATCGGCGTCCCGCCGGTGCGAGTGCAGAATTGCACCGGCGGGACGCCGATGCTCCCCGCAAACTTGACCAGTACCGGGATTGCCGAAAAAACTGGTCTTGACTTTGCATACGGAGGGGGCGCAGCTATACTACAGGATGGCAGGCACAGTGCTTGTAGGGGCTGCGCCAGGGAGCGGCGACGGGCCGCGGGGTGCGGGCATTTCTGAGTGGGACGGCGAGATTCACTGAGCACATGATGGTTGAAATTTGCGGGCTGCGCCGGGCGCGCGGGGCGGCGCCGGCGCTTGAGTGCGCGGCGCGGCGTTTCTTCGCGGGTTGCACGCTCCGGGGCGGCCGGTTGTGCGATGTACAAACGGCTTGCGGGGGACAAGGAGGATGCGCGTATGCATCCGCGAAACTGGCGAAGACGGGCATTGGCCGGGCTGGCCGCCGCGGTTGGCGCGACGGCGCTGGCGGCCTCGTTCGAGTGGACGGGGCAGCGGGGGTCGACCTGGACGACGTGCGACAACTGGACGTACACCGGTCTGCCGCCGGCTTGTTATCCGAGCGTGAACTCGGATGATGTGACGATTCCCTACGAATCGGGCGGGTGGACGATCAACGTCATTTCGATCGACCATCTCGACGATATGACGATCTACGGCGACGTGACCTTCGGCCCGGTGAGCGGGTCGCCGACGCTGAAGTGCGAGTCGCTGACGATCTCAACCGGAATCGCCGCGGAAGCGGTCGAGATCACGATCAGCGGCGCGACGATTCACGTGGAAGATTACTAACCCGGTTGGAGCCTATCATGCGGGCATACTGGCACACTTTGTGGATCGCGGCGGTGCTGGCTGCGCTGCCGGCTTTCGGACAGTCGCTGCCGGGATACGAGTTGATCGACATCACGAACACGCCGCAGTGGTTTGAGCGCGATGCGCAAATCAACAACCACGGGCAGATCGTGTTCTCACGGCGCATGGTTGCGTCAGATGATAGCACGACGGAGATCATGCTCTGGGACAATGGTGCCTTGACGCAAATCACGAATGACAATGTTCTAGACGACTTCCCGGATATCAATGATTCCGGGACGATGGTCTGGAGCCGAGGTGTCGGCCCCAACGGCAAGCTCGAGATCGTGATGTGGCAGGACGGTGCGCTCACCCAACTGACGCACGACACGCCAAATGACTATGGACCACGAGTCAACAACGCCGGCGCAGTCGTGTGGTACAAGTACCACGGCACAGGCTGCGGCGGCGCCATGGCCGACATCTGCCTGTATGACGGCGTGCAGGTCGTGACGCTGGTCGCTGACGGTTGGTCCAACCAGGTACCGCTGATCAACGACGCGGGCGACATCGTGTGGACTCGGTTCAATTTCTGTACGTCACCGTATTCCGGCGACGTCTATCGCTACCGGGACGGCGTCATTTCCCGCCTTTCGAACAGTCTGAGCGAACCCAGCGTGCCGGCGCTGTGCAGCAATGGCGATGTGGCCTGGGCACAGCGCAAGCCGCCGCTGTACGACTGGGAGATTGAAATCTGGCGCAATGGCGTCATTGAGCCATTTGCACCGGGCGGCGGAGGGGTGTTGCTCAATTCCCGCGGCGACATTTTCTTCGATCGCTGGCAGGAAAGCAATCAAACCTGGCAAGTCTGGCGCTGGCGCGAGGGCGTCTTTGAGCAACTGACGAACGGCGCGAGCTGGAACTGGATCAGCGACCTCGCAGACAACGGTGATTTCGCGTGGCATTCGCGAGACCCGTTCGAGACGGACATCCGTTTGCTGAGGCGGTATCCGGTAGGCGATCTTACCTGTGACGGGACCGTCAACGTTCTTGACGTGAATGCGTTTGTCCTGGCGTTGGCTAGCGTTGAACTCTATTCACTGAACTACCCAACCTGTGACGCAGAACTCGCTGACCTGAATGACGATGGACAGATGAACGTCCTGGACATCAATTCGTTCGTCGCCCGGTTGGCGCAGGGAATGTGACGCAGCATGTATTGAGGAGACACTTCCATGTCAACACACTGCAAGAAAGCAGTTCAGAAGGCGAGCGCACTCATGTGCGTATACCTTCTTGTCGGGATGGCACACGGTGCCACGAGCTACACGTTTACCGCCAATGGCGGTGCCAGCGGCGACTGGAACTCTGCAATGAACTGGTCCCCGAGCACCGGCTACCCCGGCAGCGGAGACACCGCGATCATCCCCAACGGAAAAACCTGCCTGGTCGAGCAGAGTAATCAGACCTGCTCGACGGTCAACATCAACAGCGGCGGCATCCTGCTGGTGAAGGGTCGAGACCTGGCGATCGAATCGGAGATGCAGATCAACGGCGACCTGCAGTTCAAGAGCGTGAACAACGTCCCGGGACGCATTCTGAAGTCATCGGCGATCACGCTATCGGGCGCAGGCCTGGTCGACGCCCGCGCCGCCAATAGCCTGGGGCGAGGCGAGTTCAACGGATCGGGCGGGTATCTGACCATCGGGAGCGATCTCACTGTCACAGGTTCCATCGACTTCAACTGCTCGATCAACGTGAATGGAACCATCAAGGCGGATGGCACCGACACGATGAACGTCGGCGTCACCCGGCATGCCAGCGTAAACGGACAGGGCAATTTCATCGCCGACGGCGAAAGCGAAATCGCCTTCCTGGACGCCGATCTTACGCCCGGGTTCACGACCACACGGAAGCTCTGGGTCAAGGCCGGGACGATCCGCTTGTCATCGACCGCTGACTGTAACAACGCCATCTGGTGGATCGTCATCGACGGCGGCGGTAAGTTCGTTGTCGAAACCGACGCGTTATTTGTCTCGGCGTTGACATTCTCCAGCGGGAAAATCCGCGTGGCGGCGGAAAAGACGTTCGTGGTGGACCCGGAGCCATAGCCGCCGCCGCGTCGAACTACCCGCAGGGACGAGCTCAAGTCGGGACGGTGCGCTCGATCCAGGCGCGCCGTCCCTTCTGCTTGTGCGGTCGCAATCCTCTACAATTCGCCTCCGGCCGTTGTCGAGTGACTTCGCTGGAGCCCGCGTCCCGATGTTTGAAACCCCCGTCCGTTACCCGCTTTGGTCCCGCGGAGACCTCGACGGCTTCTTCGGCCTCATGGTCGACAACCTCGTCCAGGTCCTGCTCATCATCGACCTGTGCAAGTACGTCGCCGGCCTGCCCGACGAACTGATCTACGCCCGCATTCTGCCCGGCGTCGCCGTCAGCCTGCTCATCGGAAACGTGTTCTACGGACTGCAGGCGCATCGCGTCGCGCGCCACGACGGCAACCTGACCTGCACCGCCCTGCCGTACGGCGTCAACACGCCCTCCGTCATCGCCTACTGCCTGTTCATCATGGGACCGGTCTACCGCTCCACCGGCAGCGGCGAAACCGCCTGGCTCGCCGGGCTGCTGGCTTGCCTCGTCAGCGGCGTGATCGAGTTCAGCGGCGCGTTCGTCGCGGAGAAGCTTCGCCGCGTGACGCCGCGCGCGGCTTTGCTGGGCGTGCTGGCGGCCGTCGGCATCACGTTCATCGCCGCCGATTTCGCGTTCCGCATCTACACGCGGCCGCTGGTCGGCGTTTTTCCTCTGGCCATCCTGCTGCTGGCCTACTTCGCGCGCTACGCGTTTCCGCTGGGGCTGCCGGGCGGATTCCTGGCGGTGATTTGCGGCACGCTCATCGCGTGGGCCGGGGCGCTGCTCGGCTGGCAGGCCTTCGGCGGCGTCGCGATGTCGGCCGAAAAGCTGGGCGCGTCACTTTCAGGCGTGCAGTGGACGGCGCCCGTGTTTGTCGGCGCGCAAATCTGGCAGGCCCTGCTCGACCAGCCGCAGCTCGTGCTCGGGTTCCTGACCGTTTCGGTCCCGATGGGCTATCTGAACGTGCTCGGCTCGCTGCAGAACATCGAATCCGCCGAAGCCGGCGGCGACCGGTTCGCGACCGGGCCGTCGCTCGCCGTCAACGGACTGGGCACGATCGCCGCCGGCCTCTTCGGCTCCTGCTTTCCGACCACGATCTACATCGGCCATCCCGGCTGGAAGGCTCTGGGCGCCCGCAGCGGTTACTCGATCCTCAACGGACTCTTCTTCACGGCCGTCTTTCTGATGGGGCTCGGGCCGTTTCTGGCGGCGCTGATTCCGATCGAAGCCGGCGCGGCGATCGTCGTCTACATCGGCATCATCATCACTGCCCAGGCGTTTCAGGTCACGCCGCGCGAGCACGCGCCGGCGGTCGCGGTGGCGATATTCCCCGCGCTGGGTGCGCTGATCGTTGTCTCGCTGGCGAACTACCTCGACGACGCCGGGGCCGCCAAAACGCTGGCCGACCTGGTCGCGTCGCCGACGCCCAAGACCGTCTATCTGCCCGGCCTGTTGGCGCTCACCGGCGCGAACTCCGGCTGGATTCTCGTCACGCTCTTCCTCTCGGCGATCGGCGCCGCGCTGATCGACCGGCGCTACCTCGCGGCGTCCGCCTGGTCAGCCGTCGCCGCAATCCTCACGTTTCTGGGCGCGATGCACACCTACCGGCTGGAGGGCAACATCATGCACGAGTTGTTCATCTGGCAGACGGTGGAACATGGCACGCACCTCATCTCCGGCTCGCCCGCCGTCGTTTCGGAGAGAGCGCTGCCGATCGCCATCGGCTACGCGGCGGCGGCGGTGCTTTTCGCCTTCGCCGCACGCCGTCCGCGAACGCTCGCGGCGCCGGCGTGAGTACGGGCGGCAGCCGCCGCCGGGATTTCAGAACGCGACGCGCAAGCGAGCGCGTCCACCGGCATTTCAGAACGCGACGCGGAAGCGAGCGCCCACTGCGGCACGCGCTCGCTTGCGCTTCGCGTTCAGACCGAACGGCCGACGGGACGGGCGGCGGGCGGCCCGTGTAGAATGGGCGCATTGAGGCGCTGCATGGACCTGAAGACCCGCATCGACATCGCCGCCGGACGCCAGCCCGCCGACCTCGTCCTCCGCAACGGCCGAGTCGTCAACGTCCTATCCTGCGAGATTCACGAGGGAGACGTGGCGATCGCCGGTGAGCACATCGTCGGCATCGGACGCTACGAGGGACGCGAGACGGTCGACCTGCGCGGCCAGTATGTCTGCCCCGGCCTGATCGACGGCCACGTGCACATCGAATCCTCGATGCTCAGCGTGCCCGAGTTCGCCCGGCTCGTCTGTACGCGCGGCACGACCGCCGTCATCGCCGACCCGCACGAGCTGGCCAACGTCATGGGCGTCGAGGGTGTGCGCTACGTGCTTTCCTCCAGCAAGTTCTGCCCCATCCACGTCTTCGTCATGCTCAGCTCGTGCGTGCCGGCCTCGCCGTACGAATCGTCCGGCGCGGAGCTGACCGCGCTGGACCTCGAGCCGCTGCTGGCGGACCGCTGGGTGATCGGACTGGCCGAGGTGATGGACTACCCCGGCGTCATCTCGGCTGAGCCGGCCTGCCTCGACAAGATCGCCGTGGTCGGCAGCCGCCCGATCGACGGACACGCGCCCGGCGTCCGTGGCCGCGACCTGTGCGCCTACGCCGCCGCCGGCATCGGCAGCGACCACGAGTGCACCACGCTGGAAGAAGCCCGCGAGAAGCTGCGCATGGGCCTGCACATCATGATCCGCGAGGGCAGCCAGGCGCGCAATCTCGACGCGCTCCTGCCGCTCGTCACGACGGAAACGCTTGACCGCTTCATGTTCGTCACCGACGACAAGGACGTCGAAGACCTGCTCGAAGAGGGGCACATCGACTTCATGATCCGCCGTGCCATCGCCGCCGGATTGAACCCGGTGCACGCGGTCAAGCTGGCGACGTTCAATCCCGCCAACTACTTCGGCCTGCGGCAGCTTGGGGCGGTTGCGCCCGGGCGGATCGCGTCGCTGGCGATCGTCGATGACCTCAGTTCGTTCCGCGTCCGCCGCACGTATCACGCGGGGCGGCTCGTCGCCGAAGACGGCGCGGCGTTGCCGCTGCCCGGCACGCACAAGCCGCCGCTGCTTCGCAGCAGCATCAACGTGAAGTGGCTGGAACCGGAGCAGTTCGTCGTCGCCGCCCCAAGTTCATCAGCCGACGGCGCCTGCCGCGCCCACGTCATCGAAGTGCTCGAAAACCGGATCGATACCCGCCGGAGCGTGGAGACGCTGCCCGTTCAGAATGGGCGCGTTGTGACCGATCCGCAGCGCGACATCTGCAAGCTGGCGGTCATCGAGCGGCACCAGGCCGGCGGCGGCACCGGCCTGGGTTTCGTCCGCGGCTTCGGCCTGAAACGCGGAGCGCTGGCCTCCAGCATCGGCCACGACGCCCACAACCTTGCGGTCGTCGGCGTCAGCGACGCCGACATCTATACCGCCGCCGTCAAGCTCGTGAAGATGCGCGGCGGCCTTTGCGTGGTCTGCGACGGTCAGGTGCTGGCGGAATCCCCACTGCCGATCGGCGGCCTGATGAGCGAGGCCGACGCACCGACGCTCCGCGCCCAGCTCCGGGCGCTGCACCAGGCCGCGGCGAGCCTCGGCGCCGCGCTGCGCCGGCCGTTCATGGCCCTGTCCTTCCTGACGCTCTCGGTGATCGGCGAGTTGAAGCTGACCGATCAGGGCCTGGTCGACGTCGCCCGATTCAAATTGATTGACCTGATCGCGAAGTGAGTCGGCTCAGCGCCGGCCGAAGAACTTCTCCAGCGTCGCCGCGGCCGGTCGGGGCGTAATCAGCGAAACGACAACCAACGCGAGCGCGGCCAGCAGCACCATGGGCATCGCCGGCACGACGCCGATGTCGGTCCCGAAGAGCTGGTAATGCACGAGCGGCTCGCCGCGGCCGCTCCAATTGGTTTTCCGGTTGATGTCAACATAGTAGTAAATCCCCAGGCCGATTCCGGCCGCGATCGACGCGTACGCGCCCCATTTCGTCGTGCGCTTCCAGTACAGCGCCGCAAAAACCAGCGGGAACAGCGCGGAGAATCCGCTGAAACACCAGACCGCCAGCCCGAAAATCGGCTGCACCGACTTGAGCCCCAGCGCCAACAGCCAGCTCGCCAGCACAACCAGCACGACGAAGATGCGCCCCGTGAGCAGCCGCTGCCGGTCGCTCATCCCGTCGCCGCTAGCGTAGTGGTCTACCACGTCGTGCGTGAACATCGAGCCGAGGCAGAGGAACTGCGCGTCCATGCCCCCCAGGATCGCCGCCAGCACGCCCGCCGCCAGCAGCCCGCCCACGACCGGATCCGCCAGCATCCGCACCATCAGGCCGATCACCGCGTTCGGGCCGAGCACGCGCTGGCCCGGGATCGTCTCGCCCTGCGGCGTGTACGGGATCACCGGCTGGCCGTTCACGATGGCCGACGTGGCCCAGATGCCGATCGCGATGCACGGCGCCCAGATCACCATGACCAGCAGCGGATGCAGCGTGACCGTGAGCCGGAATGAACGCGCCGAGCGGGCCGTCAGCCAAAGCTGGAACAGATGCGGAAACATCGCGACGCTGAGCGGGATCATTCCGTAGCTGAAGAACTCCAGCTCGGTCATTTCGCGCGGAGCGTGCGGGCGCAGCGCGGCCTGCCGCGGACTCGCGGGCGACGCGCTGAACGCCGGCGTGCTGGACGCGGAAGCCGGAGCCGGCGCCGGCTGCGTGCTGGCGCGCCAGATCGCCAGCTTCTCCTTGTAGATTTGCTGGTGTTCCGGGGTGACGCCGCGCGTCAGCTTGCTGGGGTTGTATTCCTGCACCATCTTCGTGGCGCTGTCGGCCCCGCCGAGCTTTCCGGCCACGGCCCAGAACGTCACGACGCCGACGACCAGGAAGATCACCGTTTGCAGCGCGTTGGCCCAGGCCGTCGCCCGCGCTCCGCCGAGGGACACGTAAAGCCACACGACGCCCGTCGCCAGCAGCGTGCCGAGCCAGAACGGGATCGCCCCCTTCGTGACGCCGGCGCCGCCAAACAGCTCCGGAAAGGCGCCGGCGGTGGCGGTCTCGATCATCGTCCCCGAGCCGATGATCCCGATGATGATGTAGGGCATCTGCAGCACGACCAGGATCGGAAAGAGCAAAAGGCCGATGTTGCTCGATTCGAAGCGGTCGCGAAAAAACTGAATCTGCGTCTGGTAGCCGTAGCGCTTCCCCAGCGCCCAGAGCCGGACGCCGATGAGGAAGAAGCAGGCCGCGTGAACGATGCCCGACCACGATGCCATCTTGCCATACACGCCGACGCCGCTGGCCCACGCTTCGCCGCTGGAGCCTTGAATCGCAAAGGCGGTCATGGTCGTGCCGAAAACCGACAGCACCAGCAGCACCGGCCCGACGCCGCGCGAGGCGACGAAGTAATCGACCGCGGTCCCCTTGAAAACCGAGTTGCTCGCCAGACCGAGCAGGATCAGCGCCGCGAGATAGGCGACGATGATCCACAGTTGCGTCATTCCGGGCGGGAGATCGGCGAGCAGCAGCGCGGCGGGGAGCATCAGTGTCCCGCCTTTCGGCCGGCGGGCGGCGCCCAGGCGTCGTCATCGGCTACGTCCACGTCGGCGGGCCAGCAGAACCGGCACGCCAGCCCCCACAGCAGACAGGCCGCGATCGAGACGCCGACGTGATACGCCAGGCTGACCGGCAGGAAGCCGAGCACCAGCGTGCGGCTGTCGCTGCGCCACCAGAAATCCTGATGGGCGATGGCCAATAGCACGATCAGGGCGTAGATGAGCATTCGCATGGTGGGCGAAGTGTCGTCGCTGCGGCGCGCACACGCAAGCGGCGCGGGCGGCGCATGCCAGCGCGGCGCGGTAGCATTCTCCTCATGCGCTGTTTCATCGCCATCGACCTGCCCCCGCCGCTGAAGAACCCGCTGATCCGCCTGCTGCGTCAGAACGCTGCGCGCAGCCGCGGACTGCGCTGGAGCAGCGAATCACAACTTCATGTCACGCTCAAGTTCCTCGGCGAGATCGACGCCGCCCGGGTGGATGAGATCCGCCCGCTGCTGGCCGCAATCGCCGCCGGCTGCCCGCCGTTTCCGCTGCAGCTCGGCGACCTGGGTTGTTTTCCCACGCCGCGCGATCCGCGCGTGCTTTGGTGCGGGCTGTTGGACGAGTCGCGTGGCCTCTCCGATCTGGCCGGGCGCGTCGAGCTGAGCCTGGCGGGGCTGGGTTTTGAACCGGAGCGGCGGCCGTTCGCGGCGCATGTGACCCTGGCGCGAGTAAAGGCGCCGGAAGGCGGCCGCACCGTCCGCAGCGTAATCGAATCGCAAGCCGCGCTGGCGGCGGTTTCCGCGCCGGTCACGGAGCTCACGTTCTTCGAGAGTCAGTTGTCAACGCAGGGAGCGCGGTACCGCGTGATCGACGCATTTCGCTTGGACGGCGTTGCACCAACCTGAGCGATGGTCGGAATCGCCCACCACAATTCTCGGGCAGACGCCGCCGGCTGGTCCGTTTTTCCGAACCCGCCGCGCCAAGCGGCGGGGTGACGACCATAGGCGCGCGGCGTCCAAATAGGCCCGGGACGTCAACCCGCCGCTTGGCGCGGCGGATTCGGACAGAAATGCCCGCCGAGCCTGCCAGAATGTATGGTCGCACCCAAAGCGTCCAGCCGGCCACTGCGGCGTTCGCCCGCTGCTGCGTTTGCGCCGCAGGCCGATCGCTCTATAATCGCCGACCGTCGTTTGGAGAATCTGCATGATCGGCCTCATTGGCGGCACGGGACTCGGCGAAGCGCTTTTCGGCGAGAACGCCGGCCGCGAAGTGAATATCGACACGCCCTACGGGCACCCCAGCAGCAGCGTCCGCGTGATCAACTGGCACGGGCTGGACATCGCGCTGCTCGCCCGGCACGGTGAGGGGCACGTTTACAATCCCACGCAGGTGCCCTACCGCGCGAACGTCTACGCGCTCAAAGCCCTGGGCGTGACGCACATTCTCGCCAGCGGCGCGGTCGGGTCGCTGCGCGAGCACATTCACCCGCGCCAGCTCGTCATCGTGGACCAGATCATCGACAAGACCACCCGCCGACCCTCGACGTTCTTCGAAGGTCTGGCGGTGCACGTCGAGATGGCCGAGCCTTACTGCCAGCGCCTGCGGCATCTGCTGCTGAGCGTCGCGTCGAAATCCGCCACCAAGGTGCACGAGCGCGGCACGTACGTCTGCATGGAGGGGCCGGCCTTCAGCACCATGGCCGAGTCGAACATGCACCGCGCCTGGGGCGGCGACGTGATCGGCATGACCACCATGCCCGAAGCCAAGCTGGCGCGCGAGGCGGAAATCTGCTACGCCGCCATCGCCCTGCCGACGGATTACGACTGCTGGAAGCCGCACGATCCCGACCTGACGCGGCAGGCGCTGCTCGACGAGATCATCGGTCACCTGAAGGCGGCGACCGGAAACGCCGTCGCGCTGATGAAGGCGGCGATCGAGGCGATTGCGGCGAACCGCTCGCTGCTCGAGGCGCCGTGCACGTGCCGGACCTCGCTCGACCTGGCGGTCTGGTCGGCGCGGAACAAGATCACGCCGGAGACGGCGCGGCACTACAGTGTTCTGCTCCGGCGTTACCTGTCGCGAAAGTAGCGTCGGACCTCCGTGTCCGACGACGGTTCGCGCCGCGCATTCGCCGTCGGACACGGAGGTCCGACGCTACGGCGGGACGTTTCGCGCCGCGCATTCGCCGTCGGACGCGGAGGTCCGACGCTACGGCGGGACGGTTCGCGCCGCGCATTCGCCGTCGGACACGGAGGTCCGACGCTACGGCGGGACGGTTCGCGCCGCGCATTCGCCGTCGGACACGGAGGTCCGACGCTACGGCGGCAAGTAACGCCGCAAGGAGGCTCGCGATTCCCGCAGCGCCGCGAACAGCCCGCGAGTGGATCATCGCGCCGCCCCATCCGCTGCGCGAGAAGCTGGCCCAGCAGGCGCGCGTCGCTCCGCTGCTGGCCCAACTGCTCGCGCAGCGCGGCGTGCAGTCCGCCGGCGACGTGGCCGGCTTCGTCAAGCCGCTCTTCAACGACCTGCTGGCCCCTGAGCAGCTTCCCAACGCCGTCGCCGCCGCCGCCATGCTCAAGCAGGCGATCGACCGCGGGCGGCGAATCGTGATCTACGGCGACTACGACGTGGACGGCGTGACCGCAACGACGATTCTCTGGCACGCGCTGCGAATCGCCGGCGCAGCGGTGAGCTTCTATGTCCCCGGCCGGCTCGACGAGGGCTACGGCCTGAACAGCGACGCGCTCGACAAGATCGCGGCTGAGGGCGATGCCCTGGTCATCACCGTCGACTGCGGCATCACCGCCATCGATGAGGCGGCGCACGCCCGCAAGCTGGGACTGAGCCTGATCATCACCGATCACCACCAGCCGCGCGCCGCCCTGCCGGCCGCCGATTGCATCGTGCATCCGACCGCCGGGCCGCAGCAGTCCCCGAATCCCGACCTGTGCGGCGCCGGCGTGGCGCTGAAAGTCGCCTGGGCGCTGGCCCGCGAGATCGGCGGCGCGACGCGCGTTTCGCCGGCGTTCCGCGAGTTCCTGCTCGACGCCACGGCCTTCGCCGCCATGGGACTGGTGGCCGACGTCGTCCCGCTCGTCGGCGAAAACCGCATCATCGCCAGCTACGGCCTGAAACGACTGGCCCAGTCCGAAAACGCCGGCCTGAAAGCCCTGATCGAAGTCTCCGGCCTGAGCGGCAAGGCCAACATGAACGACTACGACATAGGCTTCCTGCTCGCCCCGCGGCTCAACGCCGTCGGCCGCATGGGCCACGCCCGCCTGGCGGTCGAGCTCTTCACCCGCGCCACGCCCGAGCAGGCGCGTGAAATCGCCCAGACGCTCGACGGCCACAACCGTCAGCGGCAAAGCGTTGAGCGCGGCATCGCCGCGGCGGCGGAGAAAATGGTCGCGGAGCGCGGCTTCGACCGCGAGTCCTGCCGCGGAATCGTGCTGGCCAGCGCGGACTGGCACGCCGGCGTGATCGGCATCGTCGCCTCGCGGCTCGTCGAGCGCTTCTGCCGCCCCACCATCCTCATCGCCCTCGAAAACGGCCACGGCCAGGGCTCCGGACGCAGCGTCCGCAACTTTCCGCTGCACGACGTGCTGCAATGCTGCGGCGAGCACCTGCTCAGCCACGGCGGGCACGCCATGGCCGCTGGCGTCAAGCTGCGCAGCGACCAGGTCGAGCCCTTCACGCGCGCGTTTCAGGATCAGGCGGCTCAGCGCCTGACCACGGCCGACATCCGCTCCCGGCTGCACCTGGACGACGAGGTCGCGCTGGGCGAGCTGATGCCCGACGTGCTCGACTCGATCGAGATGATGGCGCCGTTCGGCGTCGGCAACCCGCGCCCGCGCCTGGCGACGCGCGAGGTCGAGCTGGTCGATCCGCCGCGCGTGGTCGGCAAGAACGCCAATCATCTCCAGTTCTCCGTCCGCGAGGGTCGCGACTTCCGCAAGGCGATCGCCTTCAACGCCGGCGACGCCGCCGAGGACTTCCGCCAGCACAAGCGCGTCCGCCTGGCGTTTGAGCCGCTGATCAACGAATGGAACGGCCAGCGTCGGGCCGAGCTGAAGGTCATCGACTGGAAATTCGCGGATTGAATCGACCCACGCCCAAGGTCTCGCCGCGCGGCATGTTGCGAATCACCATCCTCGCGTCGATGCTGCTGCACGCCTGCCTGCTGGTCTGGGGCATCCAGCGAAACTCCATCACCTTCGACGAGTTCTGGCACGTCTCCTCCGGCGTTGCGTACTGGAAATATGGCGAGTTCTCGATCTGCGGCATTTCGCCGCCGCTGCTGCGGATGTGGGCCGCGGCGCCGATCATGCTGAGCGGCGCGACGGTTCCGCCGATCGAGAACGCGATGAAGTTCGATCTCCAGAGCCGGCACGCGGTCTATGCCGCGGACTTTGAGCAGGCCAACTATGCCGACCTGCCGCGCCTCTACGAGTTGGCTCGCTACGCGCTCATCCCGATCTCGCTTCTCGGCCTCTGGATCACCGCCATCTGGGCGACCGAGCTGTTCGGCCCGCGCGCCGGCTGCGGCGCGGCGGTCCTTTACGCCTTTTGCCCGAACATCCTGGCCCACGCCGGGCTGGCGGGAACAGACGCCGGAACGATGACGGCCATGCTTGCGGCGCTCTGGCTCTGGTGGCGCTGCTGCCTGCGGCCCACGACAGGCCGCGCCCTGCTGACCGGCGTCGCGGTGGGCGCGGCGCATCTCTGCAAGTTCACCGCCCTGTTGCTCTGGCCGGCGATGGTGGTGATCGCCGCAGCCGTGTGGCTGATGTCGCGCGATCGCGGCCCCGCGCGGCCGTCGCCGGCCCGAATCGGCGGTTGCCTCGGGCTGACCGCCGCGCTCACGCTGCTGCTGCTCAACGCCGGCTACGGCCTGCGTCAGACGGGCGATCGCATCGACAGCTTCGCCTTCAAATCAAAGACATGCCGCTTGCTGGCGGCGCTGCCCGGCTGGGTGCGCTTGCCGCTGCCGCGCGATCTCGTCGTCGGCTTCGACGAGCAGAAGCTCACCGCCGAAACCGCGCCGCTGAGCTTCCTCCTGGGCCGGATGGACCATCACAACAACTTTGTGTATTACGCCGTCGCGCTGGCGTGCAAGCTGCCGCTGGGCGTGCTGTCGCTGGCCGTGCTCGCCGCCGGCGCCGCGATCTACCGGTCTGCGGCAAGCCGCCGGCGCGCCCACGAGCAGCCAACTTCGCCCGGCGCGTCTGCCCTCCCGCCGGCCGCCGCGCTGCTCGTGCTGGCGCTCGGCCTGACCGTCATGTCGAACTTCAACATCGGCATCCGCTACGTCCTGCCGATTTTTCCGCTGGGTTTCATTCTGATCTCGTCGCTGTGGTCCCAGGGCGCGCGGCTGCGATGGGTCGGCAGCCTCCTCGCGGGCGTCCTGGCGATCGAGACCCTGGCGACGGCGCCGCGCTTTCTGACCTTCTTCAACGCAGCCGTCGGCGGCCCAGCCCGCGGCTGGAAGCTGCTCAGCGATTCGAACATCGACTGGGGCCAGGGGCTGCGCGATCTGAAAGACTGGATGAACCAGCAGCACGTCGAGCGCATTCAACTGTGGCACTTCAGTTTCGTCGATCCCGGCGTGTACGGCATTCGCTTCTGCCCCATGCGGGCGGCGTGCAACGACGCGTACGTCGCGGTGAGCGTCTGCCCGCTCGTCGGCCTGGCGCCGATCCCGGAAATGAAGCTGCCGTGGCACCGCCAGCTCGACGCCAAGCCGCGCGTCGCGATCGTCGGGAACACGTTTCACATTTTCAAGCGCGAGGATTACGACGACGCGCGCCGCGAGTATGAGTACGGCCTGCTCAAGTAGCGCCCCCGGTGGCCGACGGAACTACGGCCGGCTCACCAGCGTGAAGACCGTCGCCTGCTTGCCCGGCGTCGTGAACGCCGGCCGCAGCCAGCTCTGCCCGTCGCGCGTTTTCATCATGACGATCGTGGCGGGGTTCGCCGCCGCATGCTCGACGTAATACGTGATGCGCGCCTCGCGGAACATCTTTTCCAACGACCCGCCGAGCTGGCTCGTCAGCCGGTCATACTCGCGCGGGCTGGGAATCGCGAAAAACTGCGACAGCTTTCGGTCGGGGCCGTAGAACACATCGTACGGATCGGACACGGGCCAGAAGTAATACGACTGCCGCCCGGTCGCCAGGTACAGCCACGCACTGTAGGCCGACGCACACACTTCGTGCTCCAGCGCGTGCTCGCGAACCCACGCGGCGGTCGCGTCGAACTCGGTCAGGTCGATCGGCCCCAGATCGCGGGCGTAATACTCCTTCCGCGTGCTGCGAAGCATGCGAATATCGTCGATCGCAAAGCAGGTCAGCGCCGCCAGCCCCAGAGCCCCGCACACGACGTCGCGCGACAGACTCGGCGGCGTCAATCGCGCCAACCGCGCTAGGCCGTCGTGCGTCGCCCGCACGCCAGCGAAGACGAAGTAAATCACGAACGGCGTCCACGGCACGACAAACCGGTACGGATCGAACGGCCACACCAGCACCAGCCCGGCATACAGCAGCGCCGCCAGGTGCAGCGCTGTCCAGCCGCGCCACACGCTCACGCCGTACCCGAGAACCAGCAGAAGCAGCAGAAAATAGCAGATGCCGTGAGCGAGACCGCTGACCGGCCCCGGCTTCATCACCGCACCGACGAACCACTCGAGCGGCAGCGCGAGCTGATACATGCCCAGCGTCATTGCCACCCGGACCGTGTTTTGAACGACCGCCCGCACGACCTGCTCTGCGT
This sequence comes from Phycisphaerae bacterium RAS1, assembly GCA_007859745.1. Taxonomy (NCBI): domain Bacteria; kingdom Pseudomonadati; phylum Planctomycetota; class Phycisphaerae; species Phycisphaerae bacterium RAS1. Next base: position 351,891 of record SMLU01000003.1, read on the forward strand.
TTTGCGGCGTCCACAGTCCGTAGACGAGATCCGGTGCGAGCAGCGCCGTCGTCTGCAGCGGGCCGTTGGCCGCGTCGGCGGAGCGCTTCCAAAGCTGCCAGGGTGTAAGCAGTGCGGCGATAACGGCCGCCGCGATAATCGCGTCGCGCCAGCGGCGGCGCAGCAGCAATGCGGTGATCGCCGCCGCCGCGAGCGTAATGCCGATGCTGCGCGTCAGCATCGCGAGCGCCGCCAGAGCCGCGCTCAGCGCGGTCCAGCCGCCGCGGACGCCGGCAGTCGGTCGCTGCGTGCGCGCGTCCAGACAGTAGAGCGCCGAGACGGCGAGCGCAGCATAGACAGTCTCGCTCATCGTAAATCGCACGATCGACACAACCGCCGGCGACAGCGCCGCCAGGCCGCCGAGGATGCCCGCCGTGATCCACGACTCGCCGAAGACGCGCCGCAGATACAAGCTGCTCATCACGACGAATACGGCCGCGGCGACCGCCCCCGGCGCCAGCAGCAGCGCCGCGTTCTGCGGAAACTGCGGATGGAAGAGCCACGCCGCCGCCAGCAGCGCGGGATAGAGAATCGGATACTTCGTCTGCCACGGCTCGCCGGGAATCTGGATGTGCCGGTAACCGCGCCCCTCGGCAAGGGCCTTCGCCGTGCAGACGTAAATGCCGTCGTCCTGCCATTGCCCGATCGCGACCGGACTCAGCGCAGCCACGCCCCAGTAGACCAGCGACAAGGCGATGATCGCGATCAGCGGTCCGCGCATGTTTTCCCGTGCAGCAGAATACAAACCACGGAGTCACGGAGCCACGGAGAAGAAGTCAGAGCGGATACCGGACTCGCGTGCCGTGGGTGCCGTGGGTCAATTCGATGCTCTCGTCTATCCCAGCCGGTCGCCGGGCCGGACGCGTGCGTCGCCGTCCGGAGCGACCAGGATTACCGGCCCGGCCCCGCCCGCGGCGTACACGCCCAGCGTCAGCACCTCGCTGACGAACGCCGCGATCTTCCGCGGCGGGAAGTTGACCACGGCCAGGACGAGCCGCCCCACGAGCGCCTGCGCGGTGTACGCCTCGGTGATCTGCGCGCTGGAGCGCTTCAGGCCAATCTCGGAGCCGAAGTCGATCCGCAGGCGGTACGCCGGCTTGCGAGCGCCCTCCAGCGGCGCCGCCTCGAGCACGCGCCCGACGCGGATGTCGAAATGGAGGAATTCATCAAAGGTCGGCATTTCGTGACTCACCGCGTGTGCGCCGCCACGGCGACGCGGCCGCGCAAAACAAAACCCGCCGTCGCCGGCGGGTGTTGAAGTGGACACGATGGGAGTTGAACCCACGACCTCTGCATTGCGAACGCAGCGCTCTCCCAACTGAGCTACGTGCCCGTCGTAGCTTCATTATAATTCACGCCGCCCCCGCGACAAGCCGCCATCTGACGCCGGGCCGCTTGAAACGGCTCGATGGCTCTTTCCGAGCCGCGACCGTGAGGGAGCGAAGGCTTAAGAACCGCTTGCTTACGCGCGCGGCTCGGATTGAAACGGCGGCTGCGGACTGTGCGCCGCGGAGTCGAGTGTGTACCATTGAACAGGCATGGACGCTGGGTTCGCGCTGGAGTGCGCGGACCGGGACTTTGCCCATGGAGGGTCGAGCGTGAAGCGCCTCGCCGAGTTGGGACGGGGAATCCTCCCGGATCACGAGTTGCTGCGCGTCGGCGACCTGCAGATCAGCGGCGTCTTCGATGACTCCCGCCGCGTGCAGCCCGGCGCCTTGTTCGTCGCGCTGCGCGGGTCGGCCGATGACGGGCGACGATTCATCGCCGACGCCGTCGCGCGCGGCGCCGGCGTCGTCATTGGAGAGAATCTCGAATCGCCCGGAGCGGCGGCGATCAGCGTCGCCGACGCCCGCGCGGCCCTGGCGCGCCTGTCGTTCCGCTGGCACGGGCTGGACGTGGCCTGCCCCGAACCGATCAAGCTGCTGGGCGTCACCGGCACGAACGGGAAGAGCACCACCGCGATCATGGCCCAGGCGATTATGCGCGCCGCCGGGTTCAAGTGCGGCCTGCTCGGGACGGTTCGCTACGACCTCTGCGGGCGCACCATCGTCGCCGACATGACCACGCCGGGGCCGACGCAGCTCGCCAGCTACCTGCGCGAGTGCATCGACGCCGGCGGCGCGGCGGCCGTGATGGAGGTCTCGAGCCACGCGCTGGACCAGCGGCGGGTCGAGGGGCTGCGCTTCACCGCCGCCGCGTTCACGAATCTGACCGGCGATCATCTCGATTATCACAAAACGATGGAGCACTACGCCGCCGCCAAGGCGCGGCTGTTCGAGGGACTGGACGATCGGGGGGTGGCCGTGGTGAACGCGGATGACCCGCATCAGGAGCGCATGCTGCGCGACTTCCGCGGGCGCGTCCTGCGGTTTTCGCTGCGGCGCGAGGCCGATATTTCCGCGGTGATCTCGAAGACGACGATCGAAGGGACGCACTACCGGCTGCGGATCGGCGGGCGCGACCTGGTGCTGGAAAACGCGATCGTCGGCGCTCACAACGTCTACAACGCCATGACGGCCGCCGGCCTGACGTTTGCCGCCGGCGCGTCGCAGCAGGCGATCGAAAGCGGACTGGCCGCGGTGCGCAATATTCCCGGTCGGCTGCAGCGCGTGCCGTGCGATTGCCAGGCGGACGTGTTCGTCGATTACGCGCACACAGATGATGCGCTCAGGAACGTCCTGACCGTCCTCCGGCCGCTGACGCGCAAACGCCTGTTTGTCGTCTTCGGCTGCGGCGGCGACCGGGATCGGACCAAGCGGCCGCGCATGGCCCGCGTCGCGGCCGAATTCGGCGACGAGATCTACATCACCAGCGACAATCCGCGGACGGAAGAACCGCGGGCGATCATTGATGAAATCTGCACCGGCCTGGACGCCGACGCCCGCGCCCGCGTCACCGTCGATCCGGATCGGGCCGCAGCCATCGCGGCCGCCCTGGGCGTCGCGGAGGCCGGCGACGTCGTCCTGATCGCCGGCAAGGGTCACGAGGACTATCAGATCATCGGCACGCGCAAGATTCACTTCGACGACGTTGAAATCGCCATTTCCGCAGCCGCCCGGCGCGCCGCCGGCGCCGCCTCAGGAGTCGCCTGAACCGTGATGAAGCTGACGCTGGCGGAAGTGGTCGATGCGCTGCGCGGAAAGGTCGCGGGAGACGCCCCGCCCGGCAGCGCGCGCGGCGTATCGATCGACACGCGCACAATAGCCGAGGGCGACATCTTCTTCGCCTTGCCCGGTGAGAACGTCGACGGCCACCAGTTCGTCGCCGACGCCATCGGCAAGGGCGCCGCGGCGGTCGTGATTCGCCGCGGGCACCCGATCGCGTCCGATGCGGCGAATACCGCCGCCGGCGGCCGGCGGCCCGCCATGATCCTCGTGGACGACCCGCTCGAAGCCCTCGGCGTCCTGGCGGCTTACCACCGCAAGCTGATCGCCGCGCAAGTGATCGGCGTGGTCGGCAGCAACGGCAAGACGACAACCAAGGCCATGATCGATCACATCCTGGGCGGCAGGTTCCGCGGGCGCTGCTCGCCCAAGAGTTTTAACAACGCCATCGGTGTGCCGCTGACGCTGCTGTCGGCCGACGCCTCGGACGAGTATCTCGTCGTCGAAATCGGAACGAACGCGCCGGGCGAAATCGCCGCCCTCGGCCGTCTGGCCACGCCCGACATGGTCGTGCTCACGTCGATCTCGGAAGAGCACCTCGAAGGTCTCGGCGATCTGAACGGCGTGGCCGTCGAAGAGTGCTCGATCCTGCACCACCTGAAGCCCGGCGCATTCGCGGCCGTCAACGTCGATTGCCCGCTGGTCCGGCCGCACATCGCTGAGAAGGGACTTACGCTCGCCACGTTCGGCACCAGCCCGGACGCCGACCTGCGGGTCTCAACATGGTGCTTTGAAACGCCCTGGATGCACTTCACGCTCAACGGCCGCTTCAATTACCGCATGCGCGTCATGGGACCGCATAACGCCGTCAACGCCGCCGGCGCAATCACCATCGCCCGCCGCCTGCGCATGGAGCATGACGAAATCGCCGCCCGGCTGGAGTCCTTCTTGCCGCCGCCGATGCGCGGCGAGCTGCAGGAGATCGGCGGCGTAATGATCATCAACGACGCCTACAACGCCAATCCGGCCAGCGCCGCCGCCGCGGTCAGCGTGCTCGAGGCGTATCCGTGCCATGGCAGGCGACTGCTGGTCTTCGGTGAAATGCGCGAACTGGGCCCGCACTCGCACGAGCTGCACCGCGGCGTCGCCGCGAAAATCGCCCACGCCCGCATTGACCACGTCATCCTGGTCGGCCCCGCCGGCGAGCTGATGCACGACGTGCTTCGCGAGCGCAGCCTCTTCTCCCCACGGATCGATCTGGCGGCAGACGTGGCGGCCTGCGGCGAGCTGCTTGCGACCGAGGCGGCGGCCGGGGACGTGGTGCTGTTGAAGGCCTCGCGCGCGGTCGGACTGGAACGCGTCCTCAACCGCCTGAAAGCCGTCGCGCCTGTCGCGGCGGCCATGTGACCCATGCTCTACGAACTGGCACGCACGCTGAAACCCGGACCGTACTTTTACGAGAGCGCGCTGTTCCGCGCCGCCATGGCGATTCTGCTCGCGTTTCTGGTGGTCTGGGCGCTCGCGCCACGCGTCATCCGCATCCTCGTCCGGCTGAAGATCGGCGACCAGGCTGAGTTCGACCACGAGGCGCTCAACCGCCTCACTCAGGGCAAGCGAAACACGCCCACCATGGGCGGCGTGCTCATCGTTCTGGGAATCTGTGTCGCGACCGTGTTGCTCGCGAATCTGCGGAATTTCTATGTCGCGCTGGCCCTGTTTTGCGTGGTCTGGCTGGCAGCGCTGGGCGGAATCGACGACTGGCTGAAGCTCACCGCCGACCGCCGCGCCGGAACGCGCGACGGACTCAAACTCTGGGAGAAGCTCATCTTCCAGGTCGCGCTGGGCGCGCTGCTCGCGATCTTCGTCCTGCGCACCGGCAAGGCCAACACCGAGCAGGACCGCTTCACGCGGCTCGACGCGCCCTACGCCCCGTACTACAACGTCCTGAGCATCCCGTTTTACAAGGGAACCAAGTTCGGCCCCTACTACGACGCCGAGGGCCGGTCCTTCGGGCCGTTCTACGGAGTCCCGCTGATCACGCCTGTTTTCGCCCTGCTGGCCATCGTCGTGATCGCCGGAACGTCGAACGCGGTCAACCTGACGGACGGCATGGATGGACTGGCCAGCGGCTGCATGGTTCTGACGGCCAGCGTCTTCCTGGCGCTGGCGACGATCGTCGGCAGCCCGGAATTATCCTCGCGCCTGCTCTTCTATTACGTCAGCGGCGCCGAGGAGCTGGCGGTCGTCTGCGGGGCCGCGGTCGGCGCCTGCCTCGGATTCCTCTGGTACAACGCCTACCCCGCCCAGGTCTTCATGGGCGACACCGGCTCGCTGCCGCTCGGCGGGTTGATCGGCCTGGTCGCGATCGTCACGCGGCTTGAGCTGATGCTCATCCTCGTCGGCGGCATTTTCGTGATCGAGGCGGTGTCGGTGCTGATCCAGATCGTCTACTACAAGCGCACCGGCGGAAAACGCTTCTTCCGCTGCGCCCCGCTGCATCACCATTTCCACCTGGGCGGCTGGTCGGAAACGCAGGTCGTCATGCGCTTCTGGCTTATCGCCGCAATCTCGGCGGCGTTCGCGCTGGCATCGATCAAGCTGCGCTGAGCGCCGGGGCGAGAATTCTGCGCGCCCTCGATCGCTGATCCCTCGGTCCCTTGGTCCCTTGGTCCCTAATCGCTTGTGCGCGATTCCGCGCCTCTGTCGGAACGCGAAGCGCAAGCGAGCGCACGTCGCGGTGGGCGCTCGCTTGCGCTTCGCGTTCTGAAATGTCGCCAACCCGCGTACGCGGGTCTAATTCCCTTGATCCCGTTCCCGCTTGCCTCACCCCTCCGGCGGCGCGTCATGAATCTCCGGGTTATACCGATCCTCCTCGCGCTTCTGGTCAAGGCATTGCAGGTACGCCATGCGGACGATCGGATCGACGCGATCGGCAAACGACTCGTTTAGATCATGACCACGGATGAGCTCGACGACGTCGGCCCAATCTTTGTACCGCCACGTCACGAGCTTCAGCTCGATCAACCGCACGAGCGTGGGAACGGGCGTCCCCTGCACGAGCTCAGCCTCGCTGGAATCGGGAAACCGAATTCGTTGCTGGCGCCGCGAGTCTCCTGCGATTTCTCCCGCGACGAGAATGTCGATCGTGACCTGCGTGTCGGGATCATGGAACCGCCGCGTCCGCCCCTCCACCTGCTGGTATACGCGACCCACGAATTCGCTCCGAAAGCGCTCGAGCGAGGCACGCGTCATGCACACATCGATGTCCTCGGTCGATCGCCGGTACCCATGCACATTGACGGCCGTCGCGCCCATAAAAATGTGGGGGATCCCGGCAGCGCTGAGCCGTTCGCGCAGCCGTCGAAACGTCTCGGGAACCGGGCCCTGATCGTGAAAGAACATGCGCACTTCCTCCAGCGGATGCAGCGGCTGGCCGCGCCAGATTCGCACGCGCGGGGCGCGCTGGTTGCCGAGGTCAATGGGCTTGAGCGTCATGTCCACCCAGATATTGTAGCAATCGTGCCGCGGAAAGAGGGATCGGTTGAACGCGCTCAGTCCGGTGCGACCAGCAATTTCCTCAGGCTCGGCGGGCGTATCTGTCCGAACCCGCCGCGCCAAGCGGCGGGTTGACGTTCACGGCCTACGCGGCGCCGCTCGCCATCGATCGTCAGCCCGTCGCTTGGCGCGGCGGGTTCGGAAGGACGGCTCGTCTGTCCGCACACGCCTCGACCAGCGCCCGAAACAGCGCCAGATGCTCCGGCCGGTCAATCATGTCCTCCGGATGCCATTGCACCGCCAGCAGAAACCGCTCGCCGGGCGCTTCGATCGCTTCCACGACGCCGTCGGGCGCATACGCCACCGCACGCAATCCGCCCCCGACGTGCTCGCGATCAACCACCTGGTGATGCCGGCTGTTCACTTCGATGCGCGTGCGGCCGACGATCCGCGCCAGCCGCGAGCTCGGTTCGACCGTCACCGCGTGATAGGCGGCGCTGTGGTCGGGCTTGTAGTGCTCAACCGTCGTCGCGCGCGGCAGGTCGTCCACGTGCTGCACCAGTTGCCCGCCGCAGGCGACGTTCGCGATCTGGCAGCCGAGGCAAATCGACAGCAGCGGCAACTCGCCGTCGCCGGCGGCACGAAAAAGGGCCATGTCGAAACGGTCGCGGCGGTCGTGCAGCACGCTCGTTTTTTCATGCCTCGGCTGGCCATAGTGAACCGGATTCAGGTCCGGCCCGCCGGTGAAGAGCAGGCCGTCGACGCGCGACAGCAGCTCGCGGAGGATCGACTCGTCCACGCTCGCCGGCGGGACGCCCGTGCCAGCCGCGGCGGGTGCGACGCCTGCACCACCCAGCGGCGGCGGCACGATCGGCCAGGGCAAGCCCCCCGCGGCGTAAATCGCGTCGGCGTACGCGGCGTTGAGCGTCGCCGCCAGCCGATCCGGCCGCGATTCGGAAGGTCCAAAGCTGCTCGTCAGACCGATGATGGGTCGCATAGACGAAATGTAGCACGGCCGCCCCGGCCGTGCAGCCCGCGAGAGAGCCGCCCGTCACGTGACGCGCGCATATCGCCTCGCCGGAATTTCCCGGCCGGGGGCGGCCGGGCTACGTCTGCGAGCCTGCGCGGCGTTGAATCGCCGTGCTGCGCCGCTATAGTAGCGGCCGCTTGCGGCGCGGTCATCCGTGGGCGTCGGTCGGCGCCCGCGACAATCCGCTATCTCACGTGGTGCGTTTTGCACATCATCGGAAATCCTCCGTCGCGGTCCGCCTCGTCGCTTGCGCTACTGGCTCGAATGCTGCGCGTGACCGTACTGGTAATCCTCACAACGCGCTGGGCTGCGCCCGCCGCGGCCCAGACGCCGCCGGTCCCCGACGGTACGCCGGTCGGTCGTGTCGAGTTCGCCGGCCTGGATACGATCAGCGAGTCCTACTGCCTGCGAGTGGTCAAGACGCGTGAGCGTCAGGCCCTTTCTGCGACGCAAGTGCAGGAAGACGTCCGCGAGCTGCTGAAGACGCGCAAGTTCCTGAATGTCGTGGCCGACACGCGGGTCGAAGCCGGCGAGGCGACCGTGACCTTCCGCGTCCAGGAAAAACCCGCCGTCGTTTCACTCGAAATCGTCGGGGCGCAGGCCATCAAGCAGGAGAAGCTCTTCGAAGAAGTCGGCTTCGCCGCCGGCGAGCCGCTCGACCGCTTCCTGGTCGGGCGCGGGCGCGAGAACATTCTGCGAAAGTACAAGGAAAAGGGCTATTACTACGCCACGGTCGAGCTGGACGAGGCCGCCCTGCGCGACGGCCGCGTCATCTACCGCGTCAGCGAAGGTCCGCGCGTTCGCGTCCGCAAAGTCCGCTTCGAGGGAAACCGCGCCTTCCCCGACGCGCGGCTGAAGCTGAAAATCCAGACCAAAACCTACCTCTGGATCTTCCGCTCGGGCGCCTTCGACGACGAACAGGCCGAGCGCGACGCGCTCGACCTGCAGCAGTTCTATCGCGACGAGGGCTTCCTGGACGCCCGCGTCGGCTATCAGCTCGAATTCGACGAGGCCGCCCGCGAGAATCTCGCCGTCGTCTTCGTCATCGAGGAAGGCGACCGATACAAGGTTGAGGAAATCACGATCGAAGGCAACCAGGTCTTCGACGACGACCGCCTCAAAAGCGAAATGCGGCTCGTCCCCGGCGACTTCCTGCGGGCCGAGAAACTCAAGGAAGACGTTCGCCGCGTCCAGGATGTCTACGGCGGCTACGGCTTCGTCGACGCGGGCGTCGACACGCGCAGCGACTTCACCGAAACGCCCGGCGTCGTCATCGTTCGATATCTTATTACCGAGAACAAGCAGTCGCGCGTCGGCCGCATCACCATTCGCGGCAACATCCGCACCAAGGACGAGGTCATCCGCCGCGAGCTGCGCTTCTATCCCGGCGACCTCTACAGCACCGTGAAAGCCCGCAAGGCGGAGCAGGAGGTGCGCGAAACCGGCCTGTTCACGCGCGCGACGATTACGCCGCTGGAGGACAAGAACGGCCTGCGCGAAGCGCTGGTCGAGGTGGACGAGCGCGAGGCGATCGATTTCCTGATCGGCGTCGGCGTCAGCACCGACAGCGGCCTGCTCGGCTCGCTCACGATCGAAAACCGCAATTTCGACATCGGCGCCTGGCCGCGCACCTGGGGCCAGCTCTTCCGCGGGCAGGCCTTCCGCGGCGACGGCCAGCGGCTGCGGCTGGTGCTGGAGCCGGGCACGGAAGTCTCGCGCTTCCGCATCGACTACACCGAGCCCTACCTGCTCGACAAGGAGCTGCGCTTCGACCAGTCGTTCTATCTGTTTGAGCGGAACCGCGGACCGTATGACGAGGCGCGCCTCGGCCTGCTGACCGGACTGAGCAAGCGCTTCCGCAGCGGCCCGCTCGACGGCTGGGCGGTGGAAGGCGCGGTGCGCGTGGAGCAGGTCGAAATCGACGACGTGAAGGCCTTCGCCGCCCGCGACATCCGCGACGCCCGCGGCGATCACTTCCTGACGTCTTTCAAAGGCTCGATCGTCCGCGACACGACCGACAGCCGTCTGCTGCCCAGCGAGGGTTATCGCTGGAGCTTCAGTTGGGAGCAGGTCGGCGCCCTCGGCGGCGACTACTCGTTCGGCAAACCCTCGACCAACTTCACCTTCTACAAGACGCTGCGGACGGATATCTTCGACCGCAAAAGCATCCTCGCCATGCGGGCCGACGCCGCCTACATCGCCGGCGACGCGCCGGTCTTCGAGCGCTATTACGCCGGCGGATTCGGCTCCATTCGCGGCTTCGAGTTTCGCGGCGTCTCGCCGCGCCAGGGCGTCTACGACGATCCGATCGGCGGCGGGTTCATTCTGCTCACCGGCGGCGAGTACTCCTTCCCGCTCTACGCCAAGACCGTTCGCGGCGTCACGTTCCTCGACATGGGCACGGTCGAGCGCGACTTCGAGATCACCGGCTGGCGGGCCGCGATCGGCTTCGGCCTGCGGATCAACCTCGACTTCTTCGGCCCGGTGCCGATCGTCCTGGATTTCGGCTTCCCCATCGCGGATGAGAACAACGACGAGAAGCGCGTGTTTAACTTCGCGTTCGGAGCGTCGTTCTAAGGCCGGCGAACGGCGCGCGTGGGGAGCATCGGCGTCCCGCCGGTGCGCCCGTCCGAACCCGCCGCGCCAAGCGGCGGGTCGACCATCGCTAGCCGACGACGTCGCAAGTGCGTACGGTGGGCATTGCCCACCGTCCACGCGGTGACCTTGCCATGCGCGACGCTTTTCTTACCGCCGCGATCGAGGAAGCCCGGCTCGGCCTGGCCGAGGGCGGCATTCCCATCGGCTCGGTTCTGGTCATCGACGGGAAGATCGTCGGCCGCGGGCACAACCGCCGCGTGCAGAAGGGCAGCGCCATCCTGCACGCCGAGATGGACTGCCTGGAGAACGCCGGCCGCCTGAAGGCCCGCGACTACGCCCGGTCGACGCTCTACTCGACGCTGTCCCCCTGCCCGATGTGCAGCGGGGCGATCCTGCTTTACAAAATTCCGCGCGTGGTAATCGGCGAGAATCGCACGTTTCGCGGGCCAGAGTTCATCAATCAGGTGCTGGGCGTGGAGCTGACGAACCTGGACGACGCCGAGTGCATCCAATTGATGATGGACTTCATCGCGGCCCGGCCGGAGCTGTGGAATGAGGATATCGGCGTCTGAGAGGAGCGCCACATAGTGGCACAATGTGCTATAGTCACGCCATGGCGAGAAGAACCAGCATCAACGTGTCCCTGACGCCGCAACTGGAGCGGTTTGTCGCGCGCAAGGTCGCGGCCGGCCGCTACGGCACGGCCAGCGAGGTGGTGCGCGAAGGGCTGCGGCTGCTGGAGGAGCGCGACCGGGAGCGCGACGCGCGGCTCGATGAAATCCGTCGGAAAATCAGCGTTGGTCTAGAACAACTGCAGCGCGGCGAGGCGCGCCCGGCTGACGAAGTCGGCGGCGAGTTGCGCCGGGCGCTGAGGCGCAGGCGGCGACAGGCCCGATGAGCGTACGACCGTCCGCCGCCGCGGCCGATGATCTCGGCGAGATCGTTGCCTACGTATCGGCCCGCAGCCAGTCTGCCGCGGAGCGCATTCTTGACGCCGTCGAGGAGGCCCTTGGGCAAATCGACAAGGCTCCCGGCGCGGGCCATGTGCGTGGCGAGCTTCCGGCGGGCCTGCGTTGCTGGGTCGTGTACTCGAATGTGATCATCTACAAGCCGGCGACGCGTGAAGTCGCGAGAATTCTGCACGGCGCACGAGATCTTGGGGCACTTTTTGAGAGTGAGTGAGGTTCGAATGGCGTCCGAGCAACTCGTCATCATCGGCTCCGGCCCGGCCGGATTGACCGCCGCCATCTACGCCGCCCGTGCCGCCCTGAACCCGCTCTGCATCGAGGGCTTCAACGCCGGCGGGTTGATCCCCGGCGGACAGCTCATGTTCACGACCGACGTCGAGAATTACCCCGGCTTCCCCGAGGGCGTGATGGGCCCGAAGATGATGAAGGCCTTTCGCGACCAGGCCGCGCGCTTCGGCACGCGCTTCATCACAGAGGACGCCGCCGAGGTTGATTTCTCCAAGCGGCCCTTCACGATCAAGACCGATGAGAAAACGGTCCAGGCCCAGGCGGTCATCATCGCCACCGGCGCGCGCGCCAACTGGCTCGGCCTGCCCAGCGAAAAGCGCCTCGCCGAAAGCGGCGGCGGCGTCTCGGCCTGCGCCGTCTGCGACGGGGCGCTGCCGGCCTTCCGAAATCAGGACCTGGTCGTCATCGGCGGCGGCGACTCGGCCATTGAAGAGGGCAGCTACCTCACCAAGTTCGCCCGAAAGGTCTATCTCGTTCATCGCCGCGATGAGCTGCGCGCCAGCAAAGCGATGCAGGAGCGGTTTTTCCGGCTTGTGAAGGAAGGGAAGATGGAGCCGGTCTGGGATTCGACCGTCGTGGACGTGCTCGGCGACGCCCAGATCAGCGGCGTTCGTCTCAAGAACCTGAAGTCCGGCGTCCAGCGCGACCTGCCCTGCAAGGGCATGTTCCTGGCCATCGGCCACACGCCCAACTCGGCGATTTTCCAGAAGTTTCTTCAAACGGATGACAAGGGCTACATCAAGCTCCAGAATCCGGCCGGCATGTACGGCACGCAGACGAACGTCGCGGGCGTCTTCGCCGCCGGCGACGTGGCGGATCACGTGTATCGGCAGGCGGTGACGGCGGCGGGGACGGGATGCATGGCGGCGCTGGACGCGGAGAGGTGGCTGGCGGCGAATGAAGTCTGAAGTTAGAAAGAAGAAGTAAGAAGCGAGGAGGAACCACGGATTAGGTCTTCGCTTCTTACTTCTTACTTCTGACTTCTGACTTCGCCGGAGGCGCCATGCCTCAGCAGGTTTCCACCAACATCACCTGGCACGAGGGCCACGTCGAACGCGCCCAGCGCTATGAGCTGCTGAAACAGCGCGGCGCCACCATCTGGCTCACCGGCCTTTCCGCCAGCGGGAAAAGCACCATCGCGTACACCGTCGAGCACGCCCTCGTCGAGCGCGGCCGCCTCGCTTACGTCCTTGACGGGGACAACATCCGCCACGGCCTCAACAAAAATCTCGGCTTCTCCCCCGAGGACCGCACCGAGAACATCCGCCGCATCGGCGAGGTCGCCAAGCTCTTCGCCGACGCGGGGGTGCTGACGTTCACGAGCTTCATCAGCCCGTACCGCAGCGACCGCGACGCGGTCCGCAAGGCGCACGCCGACGCCGGCCTGCCGTTCATCGAGGTGTTCGTGAAGGCCTCGATCGATGTGTGCGAATCCCGCGACCCAAAGGGTCTCTACAAGAAAGCCCGCGCCGGCGAGATCAAGGACTTCACCGGCGTGTCGGCCTCCGCGCCCTATGAGGAGCCGCTCGCTCCCGAACTGATCATCGACAACGGCGCCCTCACGCCGCAGCAGGCGGCCGCCGCACTTCTGGACCTGCTCGAAACTCGCGGCCTGCTGCGCGGCGGCTAAGAAGCGATCCCAGTGGTTTTTCCGAGCCGCGACCGTGAGGGAGCGGAGGCTGGAGAACCGCTTGCTTACGCGCGCGGCTCGGCTCGGCGGGCGAGACGCCCGCACTCCCCACGCCGCGCCGCCACGCGGGCCTAATCGACCTTTTGTGACCACGAGCCGGGCGTGACCTTCATGGTCGCCGACTCGCGGAACTCCGCCGGCGGGTTGTCGTAGAGCGTCGAGTCGTGCGTGAGAGTGTGCGTGCCGGACAGGGTCGCGTTGCCGCCGCAGATGACGGTGCCGTTCACCGACGCAGTCGTGCTGAACGTCGCATTTCCCGTGACGTATACCAGCCCCTGGATGGTGGATGGATAACTGTCGCCGGTGTCCACGTCGGTGACGCCCGCGTACGGAATCCCGATCGGGTTGAAGTTCGTCGATGCGCTTGACTCGCTCAGGACGCTCAGCGCGGAACCGCTAAAGTCGAGCACAAGTTCGCCGTTGACGATCAGCACCGGGTAATCCGCCCGGTGCGGCTCCAGCCGAACGGTGTCGATGATGCGCAGTTGTTTCTTGTTTGCCAGATCAACGACCAGCGTGCCGACAAGACGCAACTCGCGAAGCGTGACATCGCCCGAACCGCCGTCAATGTAGTACACGCCGTCCGCGTTCTCGGCCCCGAGCGGGTTGTCGGCGGCGCCGATGGCCACATGCTCGATCGTCCCCGCCGCCCCAAGCGGCGTGGCAATTCCGCGGTAGTAGCTCAGCGCCGTCGCCCCCGGCATCGTTTTGGCCGGCGCCGGCGTTGTCAGGGCGCCCACGATGACGCCCGCGCTGGTCACCTGCACCGCTTCGACGTCGCCCGTGACCGTGCCGCTGTTGTTCAGCTTGCCGTTGGTGGAAAGCGGTCCGCCGCCCGCCGTAACCACATGCAGGAGGCCGATGGTCAGGTCTCCGCCGGCGTGCAGGCAGGTTCGCAATGCGTCCAGCGGGGTCAACTCCGGTTCGAGCATGACTTCAAGCTTGAAACGCGCCGCGCCGCACGCGCCGGTTCCGAGAATGCGAACCGGCTCCAGCGGATCGTCCGCCAGGTCGCCATCCAGCGGATCCGTGACGTCCAGCGTGAACTCGCCATCGTGAAACTTGCGTCCGGCCTCCCAGGTCCCGTTGGCTTTTGTGCTGCGCCACGACTTGGCCTGCATCGCGAGCATCCCGAACTCAATCGCGGCCTCGGCGTTCAGGCGCGCCTGGGCGATATCGGCTGAATCCTCGGCGCTGCGGCGCTGAATGCGCACCACGCCGATGGCCGACAGCCCGATCACGCTCACCAGCGCCGACGTGATCAGCACCAGGGCATAGGCGCTGCCGCGCCGACTCCTCGTGACAAGCCGACGACCCGGCCGGTCAGACCGCGGGGTGCGCGTTGGGTGACGCAGCGGAGTGGTCATCGCTTGCTCAACACATTCTGCCAGGCGGCGGAGCGAATACTGACGAGCTGCGCGACAATCCGCCCGTCGCGAATCACATCCACCTGAACCCGCTTCAACCCGGTGTCGCTTGGCGCGGCGGTGTCGAGGTCGGCCGCGTCCACGTTGTGCACCAGCACGCGCCGGCCCCAGTCCGCGTGGCCGGCGATGACGGTCCCCACTTTCCGCGCCGGTGGAGATTCCGTCCAGCCGTCATAGTCGCTGACGTCATTAAATAGGCTGCGCGTGCCGTTGGAAATCTCGACCTCGGCGCCCAGAATTCTCAACCGGCCTCCACCGACCGTGACCACTTCCAATCCGCCGCCGCCCACGTCGATCAGCGCGCCGTCCGGGTCGCTGTAGTTCTGAGCCAGAATCTCGCTCATCAGGTCCTGCGCCAGGGCCATGCCGCGGGCACGCTCGCCCGTCCGCTCGACGCCCATGCGCGCCGCGCTGACCGTCTGCAGCGACGCCGTCAGCACCAGGCTCACCAGCAGAGACGCGACCACGACTTCCGTCATGCTGATGGCGCGCGCGGACCTGCTTCGAATCGAGCGCGTCATGGCAACGGCACCTCCGGCATGTTCGCCGTGTGAACCGAGGTTTCAACGGCGGAGGCCGCGTCCGCGCCGACCTGCCCGCTGATGCGCACCCCCACGACGAAGTAGCGCGTCACGTCCGACTGCGATGTGGTCGTGAGCGTGTAGCTGCCGTACAGGTAGAGCGGCGCGTCGTATTGACGGCGGTTGCCGCTCGGCTGCCAGGTCCCGCCGGAACTGGTCGTCCAGAGGAACTCTGTCGAATCGGCTGGTGCGCTTGTGGAATAGTCGTACTGCAACATCGCCGTGTTGCTCACCGTCCCCTTCAACACGATGAACAGGTCGGTGTCGGTGGTCGCGAGCTTCACGTCAGAGAAAGTGAACTCGCGCCAGTTGTACGACGCGTCAAATGCGGCTGCTGAGAGCTGGGCCGTCGACCCGATCGCGGCCGACGCGGGCGTTGCGCTGCCGCCGCTGTCCGAGGGGCGATGGATGCCGGCCACAACGCTCCCCGTGCCGGCGCCCGCGCGGATTTTCAGCGACGCACGCGTGATCTGGATGTTCGTCGCTCCGGCCGGCAGGCTGAGCGTGAAACGCTCCGCGCCCCACGACGACCCGGTCAACTGATGCCCCGCGAGTGTCGGCGTAATGCCCGACCAGCCATCGAACGACGCCCACAGCGACTCGGTCGTCGTCGTGGACTTCGTCGTCTCTTTCGTGGCGTAGCTCTGCGTGTCATACAGGAACTGCCAGGCTTGGACGTCCGCCAGAACCGGAACCGCCGCGCCGCCGTTGAACACGCGCGTCAGCCCCGCACCCGGCGTGCCGCTCCAGGCATAGCGAAGCGTCTCCGGCGCCTTGTCGCCCGTACGATCCGCAACGCTGAATTCGACCGCGGTGGCGCTGCGAGTCGTGAAGGCGGTCGCCGCGAACAGGTCGGCGCACATCTGCTCCGTAGCGTCGCATGTCGCGACCGCGGACGCGGCCGGGCCGCCACGATCCGGCAGCGCAAATCCGGCGATGACGACGGAAGAGACGACCGCGCCCAGCAGCAGCGACATGGCGCCCATGCTGACCACCAGCTCCACCAGCGTCACGCCGCGCCGAACTCCTTGTGTGTCGTTGGGTATCATGGCGATCCCTATTGCACCGTCACCTGGCCCGAGTCGACGTCGAGCGTCACTTGCCGCACGTGCGTGCCGCACCTCAGCACCAGGACGCCCGCCTTGTCGGGCCGGCCAAATCCGTCGAACTGAACCTGAGACTTCGCGTCGAAGCTGACCGAAACCAGGTCCACTTCGTACGGCTCCGACGCGAGGGAGACGACATACCCGCTGCTGGCGCGATTCAGGCCCGCGACGCCCACCAGCTCGTACCCGTCGGCCACGGCGTCAAAGACGACCGTTTGGGACGAACTGCTCAGCCGCGCCTGCCGCTGCGCGTGGCGCAGGTCGGCGGCGACGCGCCGCGCCGCCAGATCCACGCGGTACTCCTGCGCGGCGCCGCCGAATCGCGGAATGGCGACGGCCGCGATGATCGCCGTGATGGCAATAACGACCACAAGCTCAAGGGTCGAGAATGCCAAGGTCAGGCGGGTTCGCGCGCTCATTCGATCTGCGCTCCCCCACCGCCCAACCCGAAGCCTGTGACGCCCGACTTGCCTTCCAACCTTACGATCGCGTCTTCAAGCGTCGCGGCGTCCGGAATGTTCGGCACAATCTGTCCCGTCGTATCGCTGTAGACCCAGCCGGCCGCGTAGGCCGCCGACGGGTCGGGCCGCGTCGTCCCCGTGACGACGCGCACGGCGTTGAGCCCCGCTTTCGGGCCGACTTTCAGCGCCGGAATCCCGGTGCGCAGGTAGGGACCATACAGGAACGACGAGGACGGGCTGGACGAAACCACGCCGGAAAGCCGGCTGTTCAGCGTCAGTTGCGACACGAAGGCGGCGCTGCTGTGAGCGGCGTTCGTGCCGTCGCCGCTGTTGGCTGGAAACACACCCATGTGCTCGGCGGCGTACAGCTCGATCTGCCGCTGGAGCTGGGCGTGGTCCCGGCGGCTGGCCGCGTAGGCCGCGCTGTCCGCGGCGGCGCCCATGCGCGGCACGGCGATCGCCGCGATCACGCCCACGATCACCATCGTGACCATGAGTTCAAGCAGCGTAAAAGCCGCGCGGCCGTATGCAGTCGCCATCTGTCGTCGGACCACGAGCCTTGCTCCAAACGCACAAGCCCTGACGACATAACGCCGACAGGGCTTGATGTGTTCGCGTTCAGCGATTCCGCGGCCGCTTCGAACCGGTCGGAAGCCCGCAGCACAGGGCGCAGGCGCCGGCCCATTCCACTTCCGACCCCGACCTAGTACGCGTCGTAGCTGACGCCTTCGGCATCCGTGCCGTCAGAGTTCACGCACACCTGGCCGGTCTGGTAGTTATAGACCCAGCCGGCGGTGGCGGCGCTCGATGTATACGCCGGGACCGTCGTGCCGCTAACCATGTTCACGCCGGTCTTGCCCAGCCGCGGGGCCACAGGGCAGGCCGGAATGCCGGTCCGCAGGTATGGACCAAAACGGGCGCTGGCGGTCTTGGTGTCGGAAACCACGCCTTCATCGGTGCTGAACTTGGTGAGCTGCGCGATGAGCGCTGCTTCCGCACCGGCGGCGTTGGTGCCGTCGCCCTTCTCGGCCGGATACTCGCCGTGCTCGTAGTAATACAGCTCGATCGCATTGCGCAGCACCGAGAGGTTGCCGCGAATGTTCGAGTCGCCGGCGCCTGCCGCCCCGCGGCTGAAGCGCGGAATCGCGATTGCCGCGAGAATGCCGATAATCACCACGACCACGATCAGTTCGACAAGGCTGAATGCTCTTTTCATACCCAGATACTTCATTTCAGCGTCTCCGACTGGCAAGCTCCGAACACCGGTTGGAAGCAGGTTCCATGCCGTCTTTCCATCGACTTGCGACGGCCCGGGCTTGCGTAAGGTAATTCACGGCGTCCGTCGCGACGTGATTCGCAGCGCCACCGTCTCCGAGCCGTTCGAGAACACGGCCCCGTCGCGGCTCACCTCGACCAGCGTGAAGCCGTCGACCTGCTGTCCGACGCGCACCCGGCGGCGATCCAGCAGCGCCGCCGGCTCCGGCCCCAGCAGCGTGCCGCGCAGAACGTGCGCGGCGGCGAAGGCCTCCGCGCTGGCACGCTCGTCGCTCGCTGCGTTGGCCGCGTGACGCACGCCGATCCGGGACAACGCAAACACGTCCGCGACCGTGAATTCGGCCTCCGGCACCGCTCGTTCCGGATCAGACGGCGGGATCGCCGCGGGCGCCGCACTACCGCCGTCGGCTTCCGTGCCGTCGGGCGACGCGCTGCCGGCTGCGCTCGCCGCCTGAGGGCGCGGCAGGATCAGGCGGTCGACCGCCAGCGCCAACAACGCAATCAGCATCAGCCCCAGCGCGATGCGCGAGCGTCTGTCCAGGCTCATCGCCGCGTCCCTTCCCGGCCCGCCGGCGGGGTCGCATCCGGCGCGGCCGGCAGCCGCAGCGTCCAGCCGGCGTCACAGAGCTCGGTCTGTCCGTCGACGACGCCGCTGATATCCAGCTCCGCCACGCGCAGGTAAGGCGACGCGGACTCCAGCGCCCGCACGACCGCAACGACTCCCGCAAACGAACCGCGTACCCGTACGCGAATCGCCCGCCCGGACGCGCTCGGTCCCACGGCGCCCGGCTCGATGCCGGCCAGTTGCACGCGGAATGTGCGGCAGTAATCGGCGATCTGGGTCATCAGCGGACCATCTTCAAGATTGAGCCGCTTGAGCTCGCGGGCGCAGTTCGCTTCCATCTCCGTGAACCGGGACTGAAGCCCGGCCAGCGCGCTCTGCTGCGTTTCGAGATCGCGACGTTGCTGCTCCAGGAACTGCTGCGCCGCAGGTAACGCGGTCTGCTCGCGCTGCGCCGGCAAAACGAAGCAGGTCCAGGCCGTCGCCAGCGCCAGCCCGATCAGGCAGACGCCCGCCACGTCGATCGCAAGAACCAGCGGCTTGCGGCAGACAACCACGTCGCTATCTCCGAACCACCACGGCGAAACTGGTCACGCGGGCGCCCTGCAGCCCTTCGTCGCCCGACCCGGCCAGACGCACTTCCCGAAACGCCCCGCCCGAACTGAGCCGCTCCAGAAGCCGCGTCACCGCCTCGTAGCTCGCGGCGTAGCCCTCGATCCGCACACTCGTTTCAACCGGCGGCGGGCCGGCGGGAGCGCTGGTCGGCGCGCGCTGCGACGGGACGGCCGCGGCCGCCTGCCACTGCACGCGACGCAGCACGGCCTCGTCCGGCACCGCCTCCGCGATCGCCAGCAGCAGCGCCGCGCACGAGTCTCGCGTCCGAAGATGAAGCAGTGCGCGCTCCTCGCGCAGCAGCGCGTCGTGTCGAAGCTGGGCCGCGGCGGCCGCCCGCTGAGATTCGCGCATCCGCACGCGCTGCGTCAGCAGCGCCTTCCGCTGGGCGGCGGCGTCGCGCGTCACCTGCCATGACCATTGCCCGGCCGCCAGCACGGCCGCGGCCGTCACGCTCAGCACCGCCATCCACGTGCGCGACCGCCGGCGAATCACGGCTCGCAGCCGGATCGACTGCGGCAGCAGATTAATCGTCGTCGCCGACCCGGCGGAAGCCCGGGTGGCGGCGGGTGCGGCATTCATATGAAGTCCCCCATGGCGGCGCCGATGCATAGCGCCAGTTTCGCCCGCTGCGATTCCGACGGCGCGGCAGCGCCGCGACCGACCGCCACATCGCCGCATGGGTCCAGCAGCTCCACCCCGATTCCCAATAGCCCGTGCAGCATCGGCGCCAATCCCGAGAGCCGCGATCCGCCACCGCTCAGCCACAGCGTGCGCGGCACAGCGTCCGGGTTGTTTTCCATGATGTAGCCGAACGCACGCTCGATCTCGCTGGCCATCACGCGCACCCGCGTGCGCACCAGACCATGCACCACGGAGCGCACATCAGCGGCAACGGCGGTCGCCACGTCCCCACCCACGTCCTCGGCGCGCTGCCCGGCGTCAGATCGGTACGGCGGGCGGTAGGTTCGTTTGAGGGTTTCCGCCGTGTGAAAATCGACGCCGAGCGCTTCCTGCACGCCGGCGGTCAGGCTGTCGCCGGTGACCGACAGCCCGCGCACGAAGACGCAGGTCTGGTTCTTGAACAGCACGAGCAGCGCGCTGTTCATGCCGATGTCCAGAACGCCCCAAAGTGCGGACGGTTCCGCGTCTGTCACCCCGCGCTGCGCGGCGCGGACCAGGGCGCATGGCGCTGCGTCCACGCGAGCTGGAATCAACCCCACTTCGTCGAGCAGCCCGCACCAGACGTCCAACGTCTCGCGCCGCACGGCCGCAATGAGTACGCCCACGCCGCCACGGGCCGCCTGCGGCAGCCTCCAGAAATCGACCTCCAGCTCGTCGGGCTCGGCCTTCATCTGCCGGGCCGCCTCGAATCGCAACATCGTCAGCCATTGCTCGCGCGGGCTGGACTCCATCGCCTCCGGAACGGCGGCAAAGTGAAACGCGACGTCGGGCGGCTTGAGCGCGACCGCGGCGTCGCATCCCTGCCAGCGCTGCTGCCGCACCAGCCGCGCCACGCGCTGACGCACGATCGGATCTTCGCGCGGATCGGCCGGTCGATCGCGGAGCGGGTCTTCGAGCAGGTTCCATCCGTCGAGCGCGATCCGATCGCCGCGGCGCGCCAGGCGGCACATTGCCACGCCGGCGGCGCCGACGTCCAGCGCGACTGCGGATTGTGAGCGTCGTAAGGCCATTCTGGCTCCACTGGCGAGTGCGGGCGCCGCGCCCGCACCGACCCTGTCGCTTCCATTCCGCTACGCCGCCGTGGCGATGTCGAACAGCGGCATGAACAGCGAAATCGCGACGCCGCCGACCACCACGCCCAGCAGAATCAGGATCGCCGGCTCCAGGAGCCGCGTGGCGCTGCTGATCAGCGACTGGCTTTCCTCTTCCAGCCAGCTCCCGACGAATTCCATCGATTCGCCCAGCCGTCCGCTCTCTTCACCGGTGGAGATGGCCGCCACGACCGGCGGCGGCACGATCGGATAACTTCGCAACACCTGCGTCATCGACCGGCCCTCCGTCACGGCTGTCTCCAGTTCGTCCACGAGCTGGCGAAAGACGACGTTGCGGCTGACCTCGCGTCCGTGGCGAATCGCCTCCAGCAGCGGCACGCGGCTTCGCAACAGCGCCGCCCAGAGTTGCAGCAGCCGCGCAAACACCACCGCCGAGACGGTCTTGCCGATCACCGGCAACCGCAGCACAACGCGGCTGAGCAGGTCGTTGCCCGATGGCGTGCGCGCCCAGAGGACGGCCAGCGCCGGCACGGCGAACATCCCGAGGAGCATCACCGGCCACCACGTCTGCAGGTGCGTGGACGCCGCCAGCATCAGTTTCGTGATCTGCGGCAGCTCGCTGTTCAGCATGGCGAAGAGGCTGGCGAAACGCGGCAGGACGAAGGTCGTCATCGTCACCACCACCGCGATCGAAAGCAGCAGCAGCATGGCCGGGTAGGCGACCGCCGCAATGATCCGCTTGCGGATGCGCGCCCGCAGTTCAAGAATGGCGGCGACACGTGTGAAGGACTCCGCCAGGCTTCCGGTGGATTCGCCGGCCTCGATGATGCTCAGCATCATGCCGTTGAAGTAGCGCGAATGGCGCCGCAGCGCGTCCGACAGACTGACGCCGCCTTCCAGCCGTTCGGCCACGTCCGCCAGCAGGGCTTTCCACCCCGCGCGGCCGGGCTGCTCCTGCACCGCCCGAACGGCCGGCACGAGCGCAGCGCCGGCTTTCTGCATCATCGCCAGTTGCCTGGCGAACAGCACCAGCTCGGTCAGCCGGGCGCTGGCCGTCGTCCCGCCGGACGTGACCGCCGGCCGCGACGCCGCCGCTGCGCCCAGCGCGGCGCGCGCCCCGCGCAGCGCCGCATGGGGCTCCAGGGAGAGCACCATCAGCCCGCGCTGCAGCAGCTCGCGCTGCGCCGCGCGGCGATCGGCCGCCTCCAGCGTCTCAGTCAGCCGCGACCCCTGAGGGCTCATCGCGGTGTAGGAGAAAATCATGCGCAGGTCTCCTGTGCCTCGACGCCGGCGGACGGTCGTGCCGCACCGCGTTCGGCCCGCACGCGCGTGTCCGTCTCGATATGCGTAACGCGCAGCACCTCCTCCAGCGTGGAGATGCCGCGGTCGGCGATCTGCAGTCCGCTGGCACGCAGGTCAACCCAGCCCCCGGCCGTCAGGTGCCGGACCAGCTCATCCTCCGCCGTGCCCTGCTGCACCAGCGAGCGCAGCACGTTGTCCACAGTCATGATCTCGAAAGCCGCCACGCGCCCCGAGAAGCCCGTCCCGTGACATTTGCTGCAGCCCTCGCCTTTTCGGTAGATGCGGCGGTTCTCTCCCGCCCGGCCGGCGTCCGACAGCGCCGCTTCCGACGGGTAATACGAGGCGATGCAGTGCGGGCAGTTCTTGCGAACCAGGCGCTGCGCCACCGCTCCCAAAAGCGCCGACGCCAGCAGGTACGGCTCGACGCCCATGTCGATCAGACGCACAACCGCGCCGGGGCTGGTGTTCGTGTGCAGCGTCGAGAGCACCAGGTGGCCGGTGAGCGCCGCCTGCACGGCGACGCGGGCGGTCTCGCTGTCACGAATCTCGCCCACCAGGATGATGTCCGGGTCCTGCCGCAGGATCGAGCGCAGCGCCCGCGGAAACGACAAGCCGATCTGCTCGTTGATCTGGATCTGATTGACCAGGTCGAGCTGGTACTCGACCGGGTCTTCCACCGTCAGAACGTTGCGTCCGTAGTCCTTGAGCTGGTCGAGCGCACAGTAGAGCGTCGTCGTCTTGCCGCTCCCGGTCGGGCCGGTGACCAGCACCAGACCGTGCGGATTGCGCAGCATGCGCTGAAACTCGTCCAGCCCGGCCCCCTCGAACCCGAGCTGTTCCAGCGAGACATTGAGCTTCGAGGCGTCCAGGATCCGGATGACGACCTTTTCGCCCAGCAGCGTCGGCATGGTCGAGACGCGCAGGTCGATATTCCGCCCCTCCGCCACCACGTGCACCCGGCCCTCCTGCGGAAGCCGCCGCTCCGAAACGTCCATTTTTCCGATGACCTTGATGCGGCTGACGATCGCGGCGTGCATGCCCGCCGGCGGAGTCATCAGGCACTGGAGCGTGCCGTCGATGCGATAGCGGATGCGCGTGCCGTTGCGGTCGGGTTCGACGTGGATGTCGCTGGCGTTGTGCCGGACGGCGGAGAGAATCGCCAGGTTGACGAGGTTGATGATCGGGCTGCCGTCGACCATGCGGTCGATTTCGGACGCGCCGGCGTCATCCGCCGCCTCACGCTCCACGACTTCCACGTCCGACTCGGTCAGCGATGTCAGGAAGGACTCGACGTTCACCTGCGATTTCAGGTACTTGTCGAGATATTCGCTGATGTTTGATTCGAGCGCCAGGACGGGGTTCACTTCAAACCCGGTGAGCTGCGCGATGCGATCGATCGTCGGCAGCGACTGCGGCTCGGCCATCGCGACGGTCAGCCGTCCCCCCACCAGGAAGAGCGGCAGCACCTTCAGGCGGCGGGCTTCGTCGTAGTCGATCAGCCGCGCCACTTTCGGATCGATCAGTCCGTGCCGCAGCGTGCAGCCGGGCACGCCGATCTGACGCCCGATCGCGTTGACGAGCGTATCGGAAGTGACGATGCCCAGATCGACCAGCGTCTCGCCCAGCCGCTTGCGGCCCGATTTTTGCGCTTCGAGGGCGCGTTGCAGGTCGTCTTCCTTGATGACGCCCTGCTCCAGCAGGAGATTGCCGAGTTTTTGCGAGCGCTTGAGCAACATGCCCTGTCAACCTTCGCGATCCTGTCGGATCGGCGCCCGGCCCGTCGCACGCGTACTTGCGCTGGGCGAACACCGGCCCACGGCCGGTTCCCCCCAGACGACGCTAGAGGTAGCTTCGCACCGCCGATTCCACCGAGTCGTACACCGAAAGCTGCTTGAGCGTCCCGGTCAGGTAGAGCGCCTCACGCACCGTCTCGCTCAGCGACGCCACGCGCAACCGCAGCGCCGTCGACGATCCGGTCCGGGCCATTCTTACGAGACATTCGATCCCGGCGCTGTCCACGAATGGCACATGCGTCATATCGATCACCAGCCGAACACCGCCGGAGCTGGTTTCGCCGCTCACGGCTTGCTCCACCGTTTCCGTGGAGGCCTCCGTGATGGCGTCGCGCGGCACAATGACCGAAACGCTGCCCTGCCGTTCCACGTCGACCTTCATGGGGCGCCCTCGCCTCTCGCAACGCCGCCGCGCGCGCCGGCGTCACGCGACAAACCCGGCGGCAAGCCTTCCATCAGGTCAGTGGCCATGTCGATTCGCTGGCTGCGGGCGTAATCCAGAAGCCCGAGCGCCCGCTCCAGCACCGCCTCGCCGCCTCCCGCGGCCAGACCGGCGGCGGTCGCGCCGGCATCGCCGTGGGCGAGGTCCGTTCCGACCAGCGAGAACGCGCCCGTTCCGGCCAGCCCGGCGCGAACCGCCAACTGCGAGTCGCCCGACTCCCCCCGCGCCCGTGTCTCACCATCGGAAAGTTGAATCGGTGTGAGTACGTCGCTGCGCACGTGCTCGAGCAACTTCTCCGCGATCAGCGTCCCCAGGGCCGAGTCCAGCCGGCGCAGAACGACGATGAAGCGATCGTCGCTGAAGCGACCGAGGATGTCGTCTGTGCGCACACGGGCGCGCAGCACCTGTCCGAGCTTCTCGATCAGCATGTCGCGCCGCCGCCAGTCGCCAGAGTCGTCGAGGCGGCGCATCCCCTCGATCGCGAGCGCCAGCACCATCGTCGGCTCGCCGTCGCGGGTCGAATTCCGCACGACCTCATTCACCTGTCTCAGCAACTCGGAGCGGTTCAGGATGCCGCTCTGCTGGTCGGTCTTTCGCGTCTGCGCCAGCGCCTGAAACGCGCGCACCGCCGCCCAGAACACCTGAATCTGGTCGCGCAGAATGCCCGCCATCGTCAGCCCCCCGAAGCCCTGCCGCCCGATGGCCGCCACCGCCACCAGCCCGGCCGTGCGCCGGCCCGATCGAATCGGAAGCAGCCACGTCCAACGGTGGGACAGCACGTCCACATCAGAGCATGCGTTCGGGTCGCCGCCGCCCGGCTCGGACGACGGCTCAGCGGAGCGAAACGCCAATTCGTCGATCAACTCGCCGTGGTCCGGGTCGTCGGCCGCGTACACGCGGCCCGAGGTCAGCACATGCCCGATCAGGCCGATCCGGGCGCTGATGGGTTCGAGCGCCGCCCCGGCCGCCGGCGTGCTCAGACTCAGGAGCTTGTCGCCGTCATCCGAAAGTCGAAACACCCGCACGCCGCGTGCCGCAAGCCGCTGTTGCAGCGTGTTCCGCAGGAACTGATCGAACACCGGCCAGGCCGCCGGCGCCGAGTCCATCCGTCCCACCGCCTCGCGGTCCAGCCAGGTCCCGAAGTCCATCAGGATGCCGCCGATGATGTCGTCGGGCGCCGAAGGAGTCATCCGCAACGTCGCCGTATCTGCTTCGTCGCGCAGCTCCCGATCCGGAACTTCCGCCGCATCGATAATCCGAACGCGCCGCGGCGCGCTGAGCGGCCGAACCTCGGCCGCCCCCGTGCCTGAAAGCAGGCCCAGCAAACCGAGCACGGCGGCGGCGATGACCGCAAAGGCGAGCTGCTCGGGCAACTGGTCGGTTGACTGCCGGCTCAACCCGATCGTCAGGCTCAGGCCGACCACGACCCCCAGCCCGGCGCCAATGCGCGCCCCCAGGCCGCGCGCCAGGAGAATCAGCGAGGCGGACACGATAATGACGACGAAGAAAACCAGCGCCGACCCGAATTGCGGGTAGTAGAGCCGCAGAAAGTGACAGCAGGCCGCGCCACCCGTGAGCAGGACGGCCGCGCCCACACGCTCCAGCAGCAGGCGATGTTCGGTGAACCAGTTCATGCCGCGCCCTCCGCGGCCGGCGCGCCAGCCGCCGGCGCCCCGTCCACGCAATGCGCAAAACGAAGGGCAAAGTCCTCCGCTTGCTCGCGGCGATAGGCGTCGAACCAGGCCAGGAATGCATCCGTGACGGTCGGTTCCGTGACCGTGCCGCGCCCTTCTCGCAGTATGTCGAAGGCCTTCTGCACACCGAAGCTGGGGCGATACGAGCGGGTCGACGTAAGCGCGTCGAAGATGTCGACCACGTGGATGATCCGCGCCGGCAGGGGAATCTGATCGCCCCGCAGCCCCTCCGGATAACCGCTCCCGTCCTGATTCTCGTGATGGTAGAGCACGGCGCCGAGCACCGGCTCGAAGCGCGAAACCGGCTTGAGCACGTCGTACCCCAGCCGCGGGTGCTTCTTCATCTCCTCGAATTCCTCCGGCGTCAGCCGGCCGGGTTTGTTGAGGATGTGCTCCGGCACGCCGATCTTGCCCACGTCGTGCAACAGACCGGCCCACTCGAGCATCTGCAGTTGCCCGCGCGGCAGCCCGAGCGCCTCGCCAGTCATCCGCGCCAGCCAGCCGACGCGCTGCGAGTGGCCGCTGGTGTAGTTGTCCTTGGCGTCGATCGTATTGACCAGCGCCCGAACCGTCTCGATCGCGGTCTGCTGTAGCGAGCGGACCATCAGGATGTTGGTCAGGATGTACCCGCCGTAACCCAGCACCGACTCGGCCGCGAGCATGTCGCTGGAGTCGAAGGGCGGCTGGCCCGGCTCGCGCAGCGCGATCACCACGCTGGTCTCCGCGTCCGCCTGCCGCAAGGCCGCCAGCAGCACCGGCCGCTCTCCCAGAATCGAGCGCGTCTTCTCGACCGGCGGCACGCGCACCCGCCGGGTGCTCCGCACCGCTTCAACCTCGTCGCGCAGGCATTCGCGGACGGCCTCCGCCGAAAGCGCCCGGCGGGAGGCGGCGGCGGCGGCCGGCATCTCGATCGAGTTGCAACCGTCGCCCGCGCACACAAACACCTCGGCGGCCGTCAGCATGCCCGCGTAACGCCGCAACAGCACGTCGCGGATGGCGTCCGGATCCTGGAGATTGGCGATGTGCTCGGTGATTTCAAATACGAGACTGAGCTGCTCGTAGCAGCGCAGCAACTCGCGTCCCAGATCCTCGTTTTCACGCTGAATCGCGCGAACCCGGCCCGGGTTCAGCTCCTCGACCAGCTCGTCCATCGCCGCCGCGTGAAAGCCGGCGGCCTCGAAGGCGCTCACGGCAGTTCTCCCGGGGGTGGGGCCGACGCGGCCAGGGCCGCCGCGCTCTCCACTTCGCGCAGCAGTTGTGACGGACTGAACGGCTTGGGCAGAACCGAGACGCGCGGGTCGCAGAGTTGCAGCAGAATGTCGGCCTGGTCGCAGCGCGAGGTGACCACGAAGACGCGCCGCAGCGTCGCACACGCGCCGAATGCACAGCGCGTCAACTCAATGCCGTCCATCTCCGGCATGTTCACATCCGTAATCAGCAGGTCCGCGGGCACGCCGCGCAGCGCATCCAGCGCCGCGGCGCCGTTGCACGCCTCAACCACGTCGTGCCCGTGTTTGCGCAGCCAGAGCGACATGACGTGACGGATGTGCGGCTGGTCTTCAGCTATGACGATGCGCGCCATCAGCGACCTCGCTTGCAGGTGTCTTGCCGTCGGCGCCGCTCTCGCGGACCACCGGCAGCTCGACAATGAACGTCGACCCCGCCTCCGGAACGCTCTCCACCCGGATGGTCCCGCCGTGCATCCGGACAATCTCGCGCGCGATCGCCAGCCCCAGCCCGGTGCCTTCCTCGGCCTCCACGGCGCTGGATTTCACGCGGTAGAACTTCTCGAATATCCGTTCCTGGTGCTCGGACGGGATGCCGATGCCCGTGTCGCTGATGCGCGTCCGCAGCAGGTTGTCGGCCGGCTCCACGTCCACGCGCACCGCCCCGCCCTTGGGCGTGTACTTGATCGCGTTGCCGATCAGATTGGTCCATACCTGGTGCAGCCGCGGCTTGTCGCCTTGAACCATCGGCACCTTCGTCGGGATGCGCAGCGCCAGCTCAATCGACTTGGCGTCCGCATGCGCCTGCATTTCCTGCGCCACCTGCCGCAGCGTCGCGTCAATCCGCAGCGGCACGCGCGTCAGCCGCGCCGCCCCGGCGTCAATCTGCGACACGCTCAGCACGTCCTCCACCAGCTTCGACAGCCGCCGCGTCTCGCTCATGATCACGTTGTAGCACTCGCGACGGGTCGCTTCGTCATCGAAGAAATCGTCCGAGAGCGTCTCGGTATAGGCCCGGATGTTGGTCAGCGGCGTGCGCAGCTCGTGCGTGATGTGCGTCAGGAACTCGTCCCGCTGGCGCTCCGCGTCCTTGAGCTGCGAGACGTCCTGCACCATGACGATCAGGTCGCCGCTGTGCTCGGCCACGTCCAGCCGCGACAGCCGCACCATCGTCTGTCGGCCGCGGTGCTCAATGCAGCAATCCGCTCCGGACCCGGCGCACGCCTGCCGCAGCCCCAGGATGCTCTCGCACACCGCCGGGCTGTCGAGCCGCGATTGCAGCGCCGCGTCGTCGGCCAGCTCGTCGCGCAGTTGCAGCAGCGCCGCCGCCGACGGATTCGCGTAGACAACGTTGCCCTCGTCGTCCACGCGCAGCACGCCGATCGGCAGCGCGTCCAGAATGGCCTTGGATGAATACGAGTGCCCCGCCGTGCGGCCTTCCAGCGCCTGCGAGCAGCGGTAGCCGTCCAGTTGCTCCTGCATCGAGCGGACCGAGCCGATCAGCGAATTCCACGCGCTCGAAACAGCCGAGGCCGTGTCCTGAATCGAAAGCAGCTCCAGCGACCGCTCGACGCCGCTGTGATACGCCAGCAGATTGTCTTCCACGCTGGCGATCGGCCGCATCTGCCGGTCGGTGCGACGGTAAATCAGCCAGAACGCGCCCAGCGAGCACACGGCCACCAGGCCGTACGCCGTGCCCAGCGCCGCGGCGACCACCGGCGTTTCATCAACGGCGAAGGCCACCTCGACCACGCCGGCGGGCCGGTCGTCCGCGCCGCGCAGCTCGGAACGCAGACGCAGGGCGCCGCGCTCGTTCGCAACGTTGCCAATCGCCATGCGGAACCGCGCCGCGGGCGCCGCGCCGTCGGTCGCCGCCGCCTCAAGCTCGACCGAACAGGCGCGCACATCCGACAATCGTCCGAAGTCATTCACGATTCGCCGCAACTGCTCAGGGGGCGCCACATTCAAACTGGCCTGAAGCGCCCCGGTGAGCAAATTCATCATTTCCGGCGCCGCGGCCAGCGTCTGGTGCCGCGCCGATTCACGCAGAAGCTGCACGACGACCAGGCTGCTGGCCGCGAGGCTGGCGAGCATTACGACCATCGCCAGCAGCGCAAATGTGCCCAGACTCGGGCCGCGTCCGAAAAAGCGCAGCGCGCTTCGAAGGCGCCCGAGCAGGGTGGCTGGCTCTACGACCGCCGAGGGCATCGGTTACTCACAATGCGGAACGACCATCATCCCGCTCTGGAGTATCGAACCGACGGGCCAGCGGCTTGGGGAACAGGGCGCGCGGGGCGCGGGCGCAGAGGTGTTCCCGAGCCTCCCTGCTGAGCGCGTGAGCACACGATCGCGTCGTTTTTTAGGGACCCACGAACCCCCGCGCGCCCGGCGCCGCCCTACCTACTTATTACCCCGGAACCACTCGATTGTCCGGCGGAACCCCGTGTGCCGATCCACCGTCGGCTGCCAACCCAGCAATGTCTGCGCCCGCGTGATGTCCGGCCGCCGCACGTCTGGATCATCCTGCGGGCGCGGCACGAATTGCAGCTCGCTGCGGCTGCCGGTCAGGGCGATCACTTCGCGCGCCACGTCGCCGATGGTCACCTCCAGCGGATTCCCGATGTTGACCGGTCCGGTCACGTCGCTGTTGATCAGGCGCATGAACCCCTCAATCAGGTCGCTGACGTAGCAGAAGCTGCGCGTCTGGCTGCCGTCGCCGTGGATCGTCAGCGGCTTGCCGTCCAGCGCCTGCGTAATGAAGTTGGGTAGCGCCCGCCCGTCCGCCGCGCGCATGCGCGGACCATACGTGTTGAAAATGCGCACCATCCGCGCGCTGACGCCGTGACGGGCCGAATACGCCGTCACGAGTGCCTCGGCAAACCGTTTT
This sequence comes from Phycisphaerae bacterium RAS1, assembly GCA_007859745.1. Taxonomy (NCBI): domain Bacteria; kingdom Pseudomonadati; phylum Planctomycetota; class Phycisphaerae; species Phycisphaerae bacterium RAS1. Next base: position 382,207 of record SMLU01000003.1, read on the forward strand.
CCTTCGTCGTAGCAGGAGCGTGGGCCGATCGGGTTCACGTTGCCCCAGTAGGTTTCCTTCTGCGGGTGCTCTTTAGGATCGCCGTACACCTCGCTGGTGCTGGTGTGGAAGTACTTCGCGCGTTTCTCACGCGCCAAGTCCAGCAGGTTCCACGTGCCGCGCGAGCACACCGCCAGAATTTCGAGCCGCAGCGGGTCAAAGTCAATCGGCGAGGCGGGACACGCGAGATTGCACACAAGGTCGAAGGCGCCTTCGGCCTTCAGCGGCTGCGTGATGTCATGTTCGACGAACTGAAATCGCGCGCTCGTCTGAAGATCATCCACGTTTCGCCGGGCGCCGGTCACGACGTTGTCGACGCCGACCACGGAATAGCCGTCATCCAGCAGCCTCTGCGTGAAGTGAAATCCGATGAAGCCCGCGCAACCGGCGACCAATGCACGCATGCACCAAGCTCCTCATGCCTACATACGCGCCGCCGCAAAAGGGCGAGTCGTTCGCCCGGATGGCGCGCGTAGATTGCCATTCGCCCGGAGGGCGCGTGGGTTGTCGCCCGGAGGGCGCGCGTGGGTCGTCGCCCGGAGGGCGCGCGTTGGTTGCCAGGGACTTCAGTCCCTGGTTGCGATCTCGCCTTTGCATGCCCGCCCGGAGGGCGGACGACGCATGCGCCAGTCGCCCTCCGAGCGTCATGCGCCCACCGCGAACCAGGGGCTGAAGCCCCTGGCAACCCACGCGCGCCCTCCGGGCGTCTTACGGCGTCGGCCGCCACGTTCGGGAGCCGCCCGCGACCTCGCGCGACTCTCCTGGCCTCCGCGACAGCGGGGCGATTATACGGCTAAACTACGCCGTCCGCGGCGGCCGCGAACCTGCCGCTCTTGAGGGAAATTGCATGCGCATCGCAGTCATCGGCAGCGGCTACGTCGGCCTCGTCACCGCGGCCTGCCTCGCGGATTCCGGCAATCACGTCACCGGTGTGGACATGGACGAGGGCAAGGTCCGCCGCTTGCGCGAAGGGCATGTCCCTTTCTTCGAGCCGGGCCTGAGCGAGCTGCTTACCTCGAACATGCAGGCCGGCCGGCTGCGCTTCACCACCGATTTGGGCCCTGCCGTCACGGGTGCCGAAGTCGTGTTCCTCGCCGTCGGCACGCCGCCCAAACCGGACGGCTCGGCCGACCTCTCGATGATCGAGGCCGCCGCCAGGCAGGTCGCCCAGTGTCTGACTGGCCCGTGCATCATGGTCGTCAAGAGCACCGTACCGGTCGGCAGTGGCGCGCGGCTCGACGAAATCGCCCGCCGCACCACCAGCCACCGCTGCCCGGTCGTCAGCAACCCCGAGTTCCTCAAGGAAGGCGACGCCGTCAACGACTTCATGCGCCCCGACCGAGTCGTCATCGGCACCGACGACGCCCACGCCGGCGACATCATCGCCGAGCTGTACGGCCCCTTCGTCCGCAACAACAAGCCGATCCTGCGCATGAGCCGCACGGCGTCCGAGCTGTGCAAGTACGCCGCCAACGCCTACCTCGCCACGCGCATCAGCTTTATCAACGAAATCTCGGAAATCTGCGAACGCTTCGGCGTCGACGTAAGCGAAGTGCGCCTGGGCATGGGAACCGACGCGCGGATCGGCCTGCACTTTCTATATCCTGGCGTCGGCTACGGCGGAAGCTGCTTCCCGAAAGATGTGCAAGCCCTGGCCAGCTCGGCCCGCAGCGTCGGCGCGACGTGCGAAATCCTCGACAGCGTGCATCGCCGCAACCAGACGCAGCGCGAGCGGATGACGCGCCGCATTCTCGAGCGCTTCAACGGCAACGTGCGCGGCAAGCGCTTCGCGGCCTGGGGCGTCGCCTTCAAGCCCAAAACCGACGACGTGCGCGAGGCGCCGGCCCTGAGCGTCATCGAGGCGCTGCTGGCCGGCGGCGCCAGCGTCGCGGTGCACGATCCGAAGGCGATGGAGACGACGCGCGCGGTGCTCGGCTCGCGCGTCGAGTATTGCGAAGATGCGTACGCGGCGACGCGTGGAGCGGACGCGCTGCTGATCTTCACCGAATGGAACGAATTCCGCAGCCCGGATTTTCAGCGGCTGAAGTCCGATATGAAGCAGCCGCTGATCTTCGACGGGCGGAATCTCTATGACGCCCGCACCATGCAGCGCTACAATTTTGAGTATCACAGCATCGGCCGCCCGACTGTGAAGCCGTAGCGGCCGACCTCCGAGTCGGCCGTAGCGCCGGACCTCCGCGTCCGCCGGTTGGGTGGCACGGTCAAGCCGTCGCGATGAAGGTTTCTCGCTCGCGAGACGTCTTCGGCGCGACGGCTTGACCGTGCCACCCGAAACGAGCGTGCCACCCACAAAGTCTGGGTGCTTTACATGCCCTTGCCTGTTGCAAACGACCGGAAGGTCTCGCTCAAGACGCTCCTCGCCGAGCACACCGCCCCGGCCGCCGAAGCGCTGATCCGCCGCGAAGGCGACGCCATCCGCTGCTTCTCCTGCGGCCACCGCTGCAAGGTCCTTCCCGGCCGCCCCGGCGTCTGCCGCGTGCGTTTCAACGACGGGGGCGTGCTGCGCGTGCCTTTCGGCTACGTCGCCGGGCTGGCCGCCGACCCGATCGAGAAAAAGCCCTTTTTCCACGCCTATCCCGGGGCGGAGGCCTTGTCGTTCGGCATGCTGGGTTGCGATTTTCACTGCGGCTATTGCCAGAACTGGGTCACGAGCCAGGCCCTGCGCGACGACGAGGCCGTCTCGCAGCCGCTGTACGTGACGCCCGAGCGCATCGTGCAGCTCGCGCTCGAGAATGACTGCCGCGTCGTCACCAGCACCTACAACGAGCCGCTGATCACGTCAGAATGGGCGGTGGCGGTCTTCAAGCTGGCGAAGCAGGCAGGCCTGGCCTGCTCCTACGTCTCGAACGGCAACGGCACGCCCGAAGTGCTCGATTACATCCGCCCATGCGTCGATCTGTACAAAGTGGATCTCAAGGCCTTCCGCGACCGCACCTACCGCGACCTCGGCGGCGTGCTCGACAACACGCTCAACACGCTGCGCCTGCTGAAAAAGCTCGACTTCTGGACCGAAGTCGTCACGCTCATCATCCCGGGCATGAACGATTCCGACGAAGAGCTGCGGGAGATAGCGGACTTCCTGGCCGGCGTCTCGCCCGACATTCCCTGGCATGTCACCGCGTTTCATCCGGACTACAAAATGACCGACCCGCCGCGAACGTCGGTCGAAACGCTGCTGCGGGCGTGCGAGATCGGCAAGCGGGCCGGCTTGAAGTTTGTCTACGCCGGCAACCTGCCGGGCCTCGTCGGCGACCATGAAAACACGTACTGCCCGGCCTGTCGCGAGCTGCTGATCAAGCGCTACGGGTTTACGGTCCGCATGAACCGCATTACGGACGGCGCCTGCGCGGCCTGCGGCGAGCGCATTCCGGGCGTGTGGGGCGGCGCACAGAAGACGACACGCGGCGGCGCCGGAGCGCCGCGGCGCGTGCGGGCATGAGAGCTCTGTTTGGAGTTCTTCGACGCCAACGCCGAGCGGTTTTCTGGGCGCTCGTCAGCGCGTGCGTCGGCGCGCTTCCCTTTCTCGTCGTACTCGTGTTAACGCTCTGGTCCGCGGCGAATCTAGACCTGGATTCGTATCCTGATTGGAAGGCTTGGACGATTCGGCGCGTTCTGCAGTGCCTCGCATGGGCCATCGTCATGGCGGTTTTCTCCGGGGCAACCTGTGCGTGGCTGATCATTCGTTCGGACGTACGCCGCGCAAGCACTGAACCTCGTTGCCGGTGCTGCGGCTACTGCCTGACCGGCCTGCCTACACGCCGCTGCCCCGAATGCGGCACGGATTTTGAGTAGTTGCATTACTCTGGCGTCGAAGTACATAGCTATAATCGCTGGTATGAAAGCACGAATCCTCACCGGCTCGAAGAAGGAAATCGCCGATCAGGTCGTCGGCATCGACGGCGAGATCCGCGAGGCGATCGTCTTCATCGACGAGCCGGCGGTTCCGACGCCGGCCGGCGCTGACATCTTCGCCGAAATGGAGCCGTTCACGGTTCACGCGTCGCCCGCGGATGACTCGCGCGAGGCTGTCTATCGCCGCGGGGCGGACGAGTGATTCTGCTGGACACGAACATCCTCGCGCGAATCACGAACGCCGCCGATCCTCAGTGCGCCGTTTGTCGGACGGCGATCCACAAGATGCTCGCGGCGGGCAAGCGGCTCGTCGTCTTTCCGCAGAGCCTCTATGAACTCTGGACCGTCGCCACGCGAAGCAGCGAAGCGCAAAACGGCTTGGGCATGAAGGTCGAGCAGGCGGCCCAATGGCTCAGTTTCTTTCTCCGCCGCTTTGCGCTCCTTCACGATCACCCGGACCTCCTCGCGCGCTGGCAAGTGCTTGTTAGGGACCACGGGATCACGGGATCACGGGGTTTCGGGCCCACGACGCTCGTCTCGTCGCCGCCATGGAGTGCTACGGAGTGCATGAACTGCTGACGCTCAACGCTAGCGATTTTCGAGGCTTCCCCGTTTCGGTCGCCAGTCCGGCCGCGATATGAAATCGAGCGTTCCGATGCCAGAGCCGCCGCGCTCGCGGCCCGAGCGCGACATCTGCTCCGACTGTCCGGCTGGCCGCCAAACCTACCGCCGCGGCCAATGACTCCTGTCTCCTCGTCCGTTAGCATCATCACGATGACCGAAGCAAGCAGCGCACCGATTCACCGCTGCCGCGTCATGCACGCGCTGGCCCTCGGCCTTGCGCTCTCCCCGCTCGCCGCCTGCGACCGCGATCCCGCATCCAGCGGCGCGAGCTCATCCCACGCACAGGAACGCCGGCAGGAGATGGTCGCGCCGCCCGCCAGCAAGCCGCGCTACGAATTCGCCCCCGGCCTGGCCGAAAAACACGCGGATATCGTCGGCTTTGTGCGCCAATTCCTCGAAACCTGCCTGGCCGGCGACTATGTCGGCTATCGCGAGATGGTCAGCCGCCGCCGCTCGCCCGAGACGCGCGAACGCTTCTCGCGCACGTTTCACGCCATCGAGCGGCTGCGAATCGAGTCGATCGAGACCACCCAGATTCCCGACCTGCCGCCGCCGGTGTACATCGTGACCAGCGCCGTCGAATTCCGGCCCGACTCCAAGCCCGCCTTCCGAGAGAGCCGCCGCGCGATCGCGATTCTGGTCTTCCGCGAGTTGGACGAATGGCGGATGGCCCCCGCCCCGTCGGAATTGCAGCCGACCGACCGGGACGAAGAGGAGGACGCTGAGTCGCAACCCGTGCTGCCCGACTATCCGTGGGATGAACAGGGCGATGGATGAGGCACGCATCCGACGCAGGAACCAGAGACCGGCCGGAGGCCGGCCCCCCACGCCGTTTTTCTTGATGTTTCTCTTTTCACGCCTCTCTATTGCCGTTTGTTGTTTCTGCCCCCGGGCTTTTGCTCAGCCCTCCGTTGACGCCCGCGAACTCCCCGCTGAAGCACTCGCCGCACTCGACGCCACGACCGACTTCACCATGAACTACGACCAGCCCGGCTTTTACGCCGTGCTCGAGTTCGTGAAGCGCTCGCCGCAGCCGCCCGGACACGCGCAGCCATCCGCCAGGCTGAATGATTGGCGCGTGCTCATCGATCGCCCCAACGACTTCCGCGGCGCGGTCGTCACGCTCAGCGGAAAACTCGGCCGCAATAAGTCCCCCTTTCTGCTCCAACGGCGGCCGGACTTGGGTGAGATCACGCAGCTTGAGCTGTACAGCGACACGCAACCGCTGGCATGCACCGTTATCTGCACCGAAAACGTCGGCGACCTGCCGATCGACGCCGAAGTCGAAGTCACCGGCTACTTTGTCCTCGCGCGGAACTACAAGGGCCCCGGCGGGCGCGTGCAGCAGGCGGCGGTGATCGTCGCGCCGGCGCCAATCTCGTTCGCCCGCGCGCAGCGCAGCCTCACGCAGCGCTTCGATTGGCGCTGGCTGGCCGCGTCCGTCGGCGCGGCGGCCGTGGTTGTCTGGGTTGTCCTGCGCCGTGCTTCTCGTGGCGGCCGCACTGATATCCACTCCCTGCACGCGCGCACCGCCGCTCCGCAGAACCTGGCCGGCGACCTGGCAGCCTGGGCATCGGACGCGCCGCCGTCGCCGCGAGCAGCGGAGGAACCCGATGCCCGAGATGGATGACAGGAACCACGCATGTCCTTTGAAAGCCAGACGTGATCATCGACGTCCACTGCCACTACACGCTGACGCGGCACGTCGCGCACGATGCCGAGCGATTCTCATTCGAGCCGCGCGCGACTCCGCCCGGCGACCACGACCGGCATGGCGGCCCGGCGCTCCCGACCGACTACGACTCCTGCGTCTCCCCGCGCGCCCTGAACCGCCTCGCCTGGCGGGTCATGCGCCACGTCATGGGCGTCACCGGCGAGCCGGGCCCGCAACTGGATGAGCAGATCGCGGGCGGCTATGCCGAGCACCTGCTGGCGCCCGGCCCGATCGATCGCTACGTGCTTCTGGCCTTCGACGCCTACCACGACGACGCCGGCCGCCGCCCGCCGCTGCCGATCCGCGATTCCGACCTGGGCAGCGACATTTACACATCCAATACGCTGATCCGTGACCTGTGCCGCCGGCGCCCGTCGAAATTCCTGCTGGGCGCGTCGATCCACCCCTACCGCGAAAACGCGGTCGCCTGCATCGACGAAGTCTTCGCCGCCGGCGCGTGCCTCGTGAAGTGGCTGCCGCTGCATCAGAACATCAACATTCGCGACTCGCGCACGCTGGCCGTCCTGCGGCGCTGCGCCGAGCTTCACCTGCCGCTGCTCGTGCACTACAGCGAGGAGTTCACGCTGACGACGCAGCATCGCGAACATCAGCCGGTTGAGCCGCTGCTGGATGTGCTGCGCCGGCTCAGACGCGAGGGCCGCATGCCGCCTGTCATCGTCGCGCACGTCGCCACGCCCGCGCTGCCCTTCGGCGAGACGGCGTCGCACGAGGCGCTGCTCGACGCGCTGCAGAACGAATTCGCCGAGGCGCCGCTCTACGCCGATATCTCCGCGCTGGCAGTCTGGAGCAAGCATCGCTTCCTCCGCAGGCTGGCGCGCATGCAGCATCTGCATCACAAGCTGGTCTTCGGCACGGACTTTCCCGTGCCGCCGTGGACCGCCGCGCTGCGCCGCGACCTGGGCCGCTCCTACGCCGCGGTCAAGAGCGAAAAGTCGTGGGCGCAGCGCACAGCCCTCGCGATGCGCGGCATGGGATTCAACGAAATCGTGTTCCAGCAGGCGCCCCGAATTCTTGCGAACGTGCGAAACCACGGCATCGCCTCCCGGCAAATCGTATAGTTTACTACATGTTCTTTCGCCGCCGCCGACGCTCGCCGCTGGCCTTTCTTCTCGCCATTATCGGCGCTCTGGGCTATTGGGGCGTGCGCTCCTGGCAGGGTCGGCCCGCCGCCGACGGCCTCCCGCGCGTAACCAGCGAATCCCCCCGGCGCACCAACCCGCTCTTCCGCAACACCGGCCGCACGGTCCAGACGCCCGACGGCGTCTATCGCCAGACGCGCGGCAGTTGGCGCCGCATGTAGAGCTTCGCTCTCCAAATCTCCCTTCGATTTGTAATTGGCCCCGCCGCGCGGCGCGCATTACACTTTTCTCACGATGAGAATTCGAAGCCGTCCGAAATCCGTTCCCGGGATGATCGTGTTCCTGGTCATCATCGGATTCGTCGTCTTCGGCCGCATGAATCGCGGATCAAGAAACAGCGGCGGCGGCCAAGGCGGCGCTCCCGCCGCCGGGCGCAATGCCATCGACCTTCCCAGCGTCGATCAACGCCTGTGCACGGCCGTCGCGATCGTAGTCGACACCTCCGGCAGTATGAGCCAGACCGTCCGCGATGACGCCGGCCGAAAACGCGCCAAGCACGAAATCGCCCGCGAGGCGTTGCAGGGGATCATCGCCTACACCGCCGAGTGGAAGAAACAGCACGCCGAGCGCAAGCTCGAACTGGGCATCTTCGGCTTCAGCAGCGGCGTCGCGCCGATCCTGCCGATGGGCGAGTTCGACGCCGACCGTGCGACGGCCGCCATCGCCGGCTATCCCCCGCCCGGCGGCGGAACCGCCATCGGCCGCGCCCTGGAAACGGGCGCCAAGAGCATCTACGGCACCGGCTGCGTGCGCAAGTTCATCGTCTGCATCACCGACGGCGAGAACACCAGCGGCCCGAAACCCGAACGCGTGGCGCAGCAGCTCTTCACCCAGACCGGCGGCGAGGTCGAGCTGCAATTCATCGCGTTCGACATCGAAGCCAAGCGCTTCAGCTTTCTGAGCGCGGTCAACGGCCACGTGACCGAAGCGTCCGACGGCCCGCAGCTCCAGGCGCGGCTGAGCGAGATATACGAAAAGCGAATTCTGGCGGAGTCAGAGGCCGAGAAGCCGTAGCGTCGGACCTCCGTGTCCGACGATCCGGGCACGAAACGCTGCGTTTGGCGAAAGCAACCATGGAGGAACACACATGGGTCAGCCCAAAGCACCATTCTTCATCCTGCTCGTTCTGATTGTCGGCGGTTTGGTCACTTTCGCGGCCTATCGCGGCGGCATGTTCAGCGATAAGCCCGCAGCCGGCGGTTCGGGCGCGACGGACAAACCGACCGGCGGCGGCGACAAGCCGGCCGCGGGCGACAAGCCCGCGGCGGGCGGCGGGCAGCCCCCCGCCGGCGGCGCCGAGAAGATCGAAGCGCCCGACGAGGGCAGCCCGACCACGGTCAAAGAATACAAGTTCAAGCCCGCGGAGCGCCTGCCCGAAGTGAAGGGCCTCGCCGCCTACAAGCCGCTTCAGGACAACACCGTCCGCTTCGCCCTGAACGTCTGGGCCGGCTGGGGGCCGATCATCCTCGCCAACGACGGCTTCCGCGCCGGCAAGGAATGGAAAACGCCCGACGGCAAATCCTTCAAGGTCGAGCTGGTGCTGGTCGACAACCCCGTCGCCATGCGCGACGCCTATGCCTCCGGCGATGTCCACATCGGCTGGGCCACGCTCGACATGGTCCCACTGTTCCTCGAGGGCTTCGTCGACGCCTCCGGAAAACCGCGCGACAGCCGTGTCATGCCGCGCATCTACCAGCAGATCGACTACTCCTGCGGCGGAGACGGCATCGTCGTCCGCGAGGCGATCAAGAGCGTGGCCGACCTGCGCGGCAAGAAGGTCGTGCTGGCGCAGAACTCGCCCTCGCACTACTTCGCGCTCAACATGCTGGTCGCCGGCGGCGTGCAGCCGGCCGAGGTGACCATGATCTTCACCGAGGACGCCTTCCAGGCGGCCGCCGCGTTCAACGCGCAGAAGGAAATCGCCGCCGCGGTCACGTGGGCGCCGGACATCTACAACCTGGAGAAAGTCCGCGGCAATAAGCTGCTGGTGACGACCGCGACGGCCAACAAGCTGATCGCCGACGTCTGGTTTGCGCGGGCGGATTTCGCCAAGGACAACCCCGGCATCACCGAGTCGCTCTGCCGCGGCATCTTCGACGCCATGGAGTCTATGAAAGACGAAGCGGCGAAGAAGAAAGTCGCCGAGCTGATGTCCAAGCCGGAGGGTTACAACATCCCCGCCAGCGAGACGTTCAACATGCTGGGCGACGCGCACAACACGAACTGGGCCGAGAACTACCAGTTCTTCATGAACCAGAACAACCCGACCAACTTCGAGCGCGTCTGGAACCAGGCCTACTACCTGTATCGCCGCATCGGCGCGATCACGCACCGCGCGGTGCCCTTCGACCAGGTGATGGATTTCAGCGTCATCGAGAAGCTGGGGCGCGAGCCGAAGTACGCCAACCAGAAGGACGAATACCGGATGGAATTCGTCCCCAAGACGCTGAGCGAGATCAAGGCCGAGGATGAAATCCTCACCAACACGGTCGTGATCCAGTTCTTCCCCAACAGTTGGGACCTGTCCAAGAAGGTCACGCGCAAGAGCAAGGAAGGCAAGGAAACCGAGGAACTCTACGATCCGAACGTCGACTTTGTGCTGGAGGACATCGCCAAGCTGGTGGGCACGTTCGGGATGGCGCGCGTCGTGATCGAAGGGCACACGGACGGCTCGATGAAAGGCCAGGTCTCGGCGGGTTTGGTGAAGGAGCTGTCGCTCAATCGCGCCAATTCAGTCAAGCAGGCGCTCGTGCAGAAATACAAGCTCGACCCGAACCAGCTCGGCGTCGAAGGCGTCGGCTGGGACCGCCCGGCGGATTCGTCGGACCCGACAAATCACACCAAGAACCGGCGGGTGGAGATCAAGGTCTATCCGGCGGAGAAATCGTAGCGGTGCAATGTCGAGTAGCGAATAGCGAATAGCGAGTTGTAGGGCGGACCGTTCCCACCATTCGGGGCGGAGGGGGCGATGGCCGGCGCGCTCGGCGCGTCGGTGTCGCGGCGCTCAATGGTCCTTCTTTTTTTGGTTTTTCTTGCTTTTTTTCTTGCTCTCTCTCTCTCTCTCTCTCTTGTGCTATACTTCACTTATAAGGCTCGGGTGTTCTTGGTGGGTCGATTTCGGGGTGGGTCGCGCCGGGCATTGAAGCAGGGTTGTCGGGTCGGTGCGTGAATTGACCGCGCCGCGGGTCGGGGCCGAGTGGAGGAACGACACATGCGATACGAAACCAAACGGTGGGCGGGCCTCGCTCTCACCCTGACCATGGTCGCGACGGCCAGCGCCGCCTCGTTCGAGTGGACCGGGCAGCGCGGGGCAAGCTGGAACAACTGCGACAACTGGACCTACACCGGACTTCCCGCCGCGTGTTACCCCAGCACTGCGTCCGATGACGTGACGATTCCCTACGAGGACGGCGGGTGGCCGATCGACTTGATCAGCGTCGACCACGTGGACGACCTGACGATCTACGGCGACGTGACGTTCGGCCCGGTCAGCGGATCGCCGACGCTCAAGTGCGAGTCGCTCACCATCTCGACCGGCATCGCGGCGGCGGAGATCAACATCACGATCAGCGGCGCGACGCTTCAGGTCGTCGCCCCAGAGTAGGAGCCAGACATGAAGGCGTACCGGCCAGTGTCAGGTCTTGTACTTGCGGCGCTGGTCGCGCTGCCGGCGCTGGGGCAGTCGCTTCCGGGCTACGAGCTGATTGACATCACACATACGCCGGACTGGTTTGAACGCGGTGCCCGCCTGAATACCCATGGTCAAGTGGTGTTTGCGCGCCGCTATATCTCTTCCGACGACCGGACAACGGAGATCATGCTGTGGGACAACGGCGTCCTGACGCAACTGACGAACGACTTTGTGCGCGATGAGTACCCCGACATCAATGATGAGGGGACCATTGTCTGGAGTCGAGGCGTCGGCCCGGGTGAATCGCTCGAAGTGGTTGTCTTGCACGACGGATTGCTAACGCAGTTGACGAACGACACGGCGCGCAATTGGGGAACACGCATCAATAGTGCCGGGCACATCGTCTGGTACAAATGGCGCGGCGCCGGCTGCGGCAACGCTTCGGCCGACGTGTGCCTGTACGACGGCGGCGAAGTCATCACGTTGGTCGGCGACGGGTGGTCCAACCAGGTGCCGTCCATCAACGACGCCGGTGACGTTGTCTGGACGAAGCTCAATTTCTGCAACTCCCCCCCTACGGGCGACGTCTATCGCTATCGTGACGGCGTCATCACACGACTCTCCAACGAACTGAGCGCGCCAGGCGTAGCTGCTTTGTCCAGGAACGGCGACGTGGCCTGGGCGCAGCGAAAGCCGCCGCTGTACGACTGGGAGATTGAGATTTGGCGTAACGGCGTAATCACGCCCTTTGCATCGGGCGGTGGTGGCGTCCTGCTTAATGACCGCGGTGACGTCTTCTTCGACCGCTGGCATGATGACTCTCAGACGTGGCAGGTATGGCACTGGCGCGACGGCCTGTTTGAGCAGGTTACAACGGATCCGTACTGGAACTACATCAGTGGACTCAACGACCGTGGCGACTTCGTCTGGCACGCTCGAGATCCATTCGCAACGGATATACGGTTCCTGCGGCGCCATGCCGTCGGCGATGTGACGTGCGACGGGACGATTGACGCGCTGGACGTCAGCGCGTTCATCTTGGCGCTGGCTGACCCGGTGTTGTACTCAGTGAGCTTTCCCAGTTGTGATGCAGAGCTAGCGGACATGAATGAGGACGGGTGCGCGGACATACTGGATATCAACCCGTTCGTCGATGCAATCGCGCATTGACGGCAACGCGGTAGGAATTCATAGGAGCAACAACCATGTTTGAACTTGACAGAAACGCATGGTGCCTGTGGGTGGTGCGCCTGCTTGTGTGCGTCGCGGCTTCATCCACAGCCGCGGCAACCAGCTATACGTTCACGGCGAACGGCAACGCCAGCGGCGATTGGGGCGACCAACAGAATTGGTCCCCGAGCACGGGCTACCCGATCGTCGGCGACACGGCCACGATCCCCAACGGCAAGACCTGCCTGGTCGAGCAGGCCAACCAGCGATGCCTGACAGTCACCGTCAACAGCGGCGGCATCCTGCTGGTGAAAGGCCGCAACCTGACGATCGACTCCGGCATGCAAATCAACGGCGACCTGCAACTCAAGGAGGTCAGCAACGTCCTCGGACGAATCTACTTCGAATCGGACATCCAGCTCAGCGGCAGCGGAAAAGTCGATGCGCGCGTCGCAAACGGACTGGGCCGCGGGGAGTTCCTCGGTTCAGGCAGCGCCTACGTTTACATCGGAAGCAGCCTCAGCGTCGTCGGCTCGCTCAACTTTTATTGCTGGGTGACCAACGACGGAACCATCGAGACGGATGGCAGCGACGTGATGAACATCGGCCCGACCTCCGGATCCACGATCGCCGTGGACGGCGCTACGGGCGTGTTCGCCGCAAGCGGCGAACGCGAGATCACTTTCAATCGCGCCAGCCTGTCCTACGGCGGGCTGGACTGGCCGCGGAAGCTCTGGGTCAAGGAAGGCACCATCCGGCTGACGTCGAACTGCGTGTGCACCAACGGCAAGTGGTCGGTTCTCATCGACGGCGGCGGAAAATTCATCGTCGAGACGAACGCCGCGTTTGCCAAGCCCCTGACTTTCTCGTGCGGCACGATCCGGCTCGCGCCAGAAGTGACGCTGGTGTTCACGCCGTGAGAATTGAGCTGACGCTCGCGCGTAGCGGTCAATCGCATTTGCTGCCGCCGGCCGACTCGCCGTCTCCGGTTCCCATCTCGCCGGCCTCTTCCGGCGTCAGCTCGCGGTTGATCGTGTACGCCTCGCGAAACCACAGCCCCAGATCGACCATCCGGCAGCGCTCGCTGCAAAACGGGTAAACGTCCGGCAGGTTGGCGGGGTAGTCCCGTCGGCGCCGGCAAATGGCGCACTCGTACGCAGGCATGAGCGCAGTATATGCCGGCTTGACGCAAGGGAGTCCGACCCGCGAGCCGGTTCCGATGAAACCGCTTACAACGTGGCCGCGCAGGGTCAAGCTCCGTTTCGGCGTGGTTTCGGGGGGTTCCGAGTCCTTCAGAAATAATCTGCTCCGGCCCCTATCTTTCGTCCGCCGATCGGCTACACTCCTGGCGGTTGGTTTGCTGAAACAGGTCGTACGCACTGCTTGCCAGTCCCGCACCTCCTCGATCACCCGCCACCTTCCCGGTCGGAACTGTCGACCGCTTTCACGCGCCCCTGAAAGAGAAACTCCGGAGCGCAACCAGTGTTTTGCGAAAGGCAAAGCGTATGAGTACGAAACTGTATGTCGGGAATCTGAGCTACAACGTCACCAGTGCTGACCTCGAGCAGCTCTTCCAGCCGCATGGAACGGTCAAGAGCGCCCAGGTCATCGAAGACCGCGACGCCGGCCGGAGCAAGGGCTTCGGGTTCGTCGAGATGAGCTCGGCGGAAGAGGCCAGCAAGGCCATCCAGGCGCTGAACGGCCAGATGCACGGCGAACGCGCTCTGACCGTCAACGAGGCCAAGCCGCGCGCCCCGCGCACCGGCGGCAGCGGCGGCGGCGGCGGCTACGGTCGCCGCTACTAGTCGCGCGTCGAACGACGCGAGATTCGTCCAAGCAGGGCAGGGCGCGACTCCGATCGCGCCTTGCCTTTTTTAGTTTGGTGCTCACCCGCGCTGCCGCGGCGGGCACGGCCCACCCTACAATGTCCGGCGAGGGACGAGGCTGTGGCAAATGAGAAGGCGCCGATCATCCGCCGCCGCGTGACGTTTTCAGGGCGCGTGCAGGGCGTCTTCTTCCGCGCCACCTCGGCTGAGATGGCCCGCGAGATGAAGCTCGCCGGATACGTGCGAAACCTCTCCAACGGCGACGTGGAGCTGGAAGCGCAAGGCACGCCGGAGCAGATCGAGACACTGCTCCGTGCGGTCAGCGAGCACTACGGCAGGAACATCACCGGCCGGCAGGCGGCGGACGTCGCGGTGGTGGCAAACGAGCGCTCATTCGACATCCGGTATTGACCCGCCCCCGCGCGGTATGAAACGAAAGCGAGCGCCCGGTGCGGGAACCGTCCCGCTCCGGGCGCTCGCTTGCGCTTCGCGTTCTGACCTGATGAGCGCACCGGCGGGACGCCGATGCTCCCCCGGCGCGGAATTGCTACTCCCAACTCGCTATCTGAACTCGCTACTCTGAACTCGCTACTCTGAACTTCTACCGCACCGGCGCCCGGCTGTCGAAGTCGTGCACCACCTGCCCGCCCGAATCCGTCACGCGCCAGACAAGTTGCGGGAAGGGCGGCGTGCGGTCCTCGCGGAAGAACACGTACTCAATCCGCGCGCCGCGGACGAACTCGTCGCAGAGCGTCGCGGTCGCGGCGGTGTTGGACGGGGCCACGACCTGGAACGGGATGCCCGCGCCCAGGCACTGGCAAGCCGTGCCCTGGATCTCGGCCGGAATGCGGCGACCCGAGTTCTGTCCGAGACCGCGCGACCCGGCCAGCAGGTCGCCCTCGTCCACGTAGTAGAACGCGTCCTGCTGGCACGCCGGATCAAGAAGCCCGATGACGTTGGCACAGGGGTCGGGCGAGCCACGGCTGACTTTCAGCCCAGCCCCCTCGCCGGTGCCGGGGTTGTGGAACAGAATCTGGTTGGGAACGGGGACCTGCGCCCCGGCGCTGGTGAAAAAGGTGTCGAAAGTCGGCGTGCTGCCCTGGGCCGGTCCGATGCCGGAGGCCAGGTTGATGGTGGCGCCGGCGGAGCGGAATTGACCGCTGCGATGGAAGTAGATCAGCGCCGGCCCGACGATGCACTCGTTTCCGAACGCCTGCGACTGCCCATCGACAACCTGCTGATAGCCGAACGCGGTATAGAGCCCGATATCATCCTCGCACACGACGCCGTCCGGGTGCGTATCGCTGCGCACGAACGCGATCAGCGCCAGGAAATAGTGGATGAAATCCGGCGCCTGGTTGCGCATCGAGATTCTGATGAACTTCTGCGGCTGAGGCAGCGAGCAGGGGTCCGCATCGCTGCGGTTGCCGCTGCCCGTGTCGGTGTCCGTGTTGTCGTTCGCATTGTCAGCGCCGCCGCCTCCCCCACCGCCGTTCGTGCCGCCGGACCCGACGAACTGCCCAAGAAACCCCCCGCCCAGGAAGTCATTCAGGTTGCCCCCGCCCCGGCAGGCGGCCAGTCCGGCCAGCATCCCGAACGCCATGCCGACGGAGCCGATGATCGCGATTTTTGGTGCGAGGCGGCGAAATACCATGAGGCGAACTCCACTACGTTGGCGGGCCGATGGCGTGAT
Organism: Phycisphaerae bacterium RAS1; assembly: GCA_007859745.1. Classification (NCBI taxonomy): domain Bacteria; kingdom Pseudomonadati; phylum Planctomycetota; class Phycisphaerae; species Phycisphaerae bacterium RAS1. The sequence goes on from SMLU01000003.1 coordinate 397,937, forward strand.
TTCACCACGGCCGCTTGCGATCCGGCCCTTGACGGCGTAAACCTCGCCTGTCGAAATATATCCAGCCCCAAAACTTCCGACAAGGTGGATACATGGCGGCGTCCGAATCCAATCCCGCCCCCGGCGGCCCCGGCGGGCCTTCGCCACGCGGCGCCACGGTGCTTATTGCCGACGACAACCCGCAGATTCTGGAACTGCTGGAGGCCTACCTCGAGCCGCTGGAGCTCCGCATCGTCACGGCCACGGACGGCGAGGCGGCCCTGGCGGCGGTACGGGCGTCGCCCCCGGACCTGCTGCTTCTGGACGTGATGATGCCAAAACGAAGCGGGTTCGAGGTGAGCCGGATGCTGAAAGACGACCCGCAGTTTCAGCACATCCCGATCATCGTCGTGACCGCACTGAATGAGCTGGGAGACGAGGAGCGGGCCCGCGAGTGCGGGGCGGACGATTTCATCAGCAAGCCGGTCAACAAGCTCGTTCTGCTGGATCGCGTGCAGCGCGCCCTGGCCCGCCGAGCGACGTAGAAGCGTGCGCCGCCACGCCGCAGCAATTGCGGTGAGACTGGCCGCCGCTGCCGGTCTTTCCGAGCCGCGACCGTGAGAGACTGAGAACTTTTCCTTTGGCCGGCGTCGGTTTCCTTGTCGCATGGTCTGCGGCTCGTGATTCGCTTGTTTACTTCGGCTGCACCGGCGGGTTCATTCGCTCACCGTTGGTCAGGTGACGAGCTGCGCGGCGAAGTGCATCACGTTGTAGGCGAGGGCGGCCCAAAGGGCCTGGCAGCGTACTTTGGCCAGCCCGCGCACGACGCATTGCGCCAGTCCGCGATACCGTTTCAAGTCGGCGTTGACCGGCTCGGCGGTCGAGGCTCGCTGCTTATAGATCGTCTGGCCCGCCGGCGTTCCCATGCGCACGCGCCAGGCCGCCACGCCCGGACCGTCAGAGCGTTTGGGCGCAAAGCCCGCGGTGTCGTTCCCGGTCTTCTGCGGCGGCGCATAGATGCGCGTGCCCGCCGCTTCGGCGCGCTCGATCTCGGCCAACTGCACGTAGCCGCCGTCGAGCAGGTGCTCTACCACCTTCGCGCCGCTGCGCCGCTCCACCTGGGCGCGCAGCGGCGCTGCTTGCTGGTGGTCGCTGCGGGCCTGGGTGACGTCCACCCCCACAATCGCGCGGCTCTCCACGTCGGTTGCCAGTTGTACGTTATACGCCGGACGGTAGCCGCCGTCGGGCATCTTCATGACGCGCGCTTGCGGGTCGATCGTCGAGGCCCGCGGCTCTTTGGCACGCACGTCCGGCCGCTTGGACTGCTGCTGGTCTGCGCCACTCTTCGGCAACTCGGCCAACGCCGCTTCGATTCGCTCGACCCGCTCCCGGGCCGCACGCTCCTGCGCGGCACGCCGTCGCGCATCCGCGGCAGGGTTGTCCGACTGGGCCTTGACCGCCGCCACATGGGCGCGGGCTTCCGTCAGTTGACGCTGCAGCGTCGCCTCGCGGCGGAAGGTGTGCCGCCCGGCGTCGGCCCGCACCTTGGTTCCGTCCTGCGCAATCCGACGCACGCTCACGATCCGCTTGTGCATCAGCACCGCCAACACCTGCGAAAACAGTTCGTCCAGCGCCGCCCCGTGACCGACGCGGAAGTCATTCAACGTGTGATAGTTCACCGGCACGCCGCCGCACAGCCAGCGAAAAGCGTCCTGGCAGCCGCAGCGTCGCTCGATCTCGCGCCCACTGCCAATCCCCTCGATCGTCGCGTACAGCCACAACGCCGTCAGCAACTGCGGATCCGTCGCCGGCCGGCCCGGCTCGTCGCCGCGCGCCTTGAGCGGGGCGCTGAACGCCGAAAGATCGAGCCGCTCCACGACCGACCAAACCGCCCGCGCCGCGTGATCCGCCGGCAGCAGATCCTCCAGACAGCACGGCAGCAGCAACGACTGCTCGCGATTCGGCCGCCGAAGCCGCGGCGGCTCCGCCAACGCACGCCGCCCCGTCGATTCCGATACTGGGTCGTTCATCACGGCATCCATTCCGGCAATCAGCATCGTCGTGTCCATGTCGAATAATGTACCATCCCCGGCAAGGGGGATTTATTCTCACTCTCGTGAGGGAGCGGGGGCTGGAAAACCGCTTGCTGACGCGCGCGGCTCGGATCGACCCATCAGTCGCCGCTCTTGCCCGGCGGTCCCAACAGCGAAAGCGCCAGCGACGTCAGACCGCGTACGCCGGTCGTAATGGTGGGTTGCGGGTCGAGATTGAACTTCGAGGAATGGGCCGGCGCCAGCCGCGGACCGTCGGGCCGCTTGCTGGCTTCGTAGACATCCATCCGCGCGCCGCCGAGCCAGAAAATGAAGCCCGGGCAGCCGGCTGTCTTGGGGAAGCGGCCGAAATCCTCGCCGCCCATCTGCGGGTCGATCGGGCTGATGCGCTCCGGGCCAACCACCTGCTTCAGCACCTCGACCGCCGCCGCTGTCAGCTCCGGATCGTTGTACGTCGCCGGCGTGAATTCCTCTTCGCGAATCACGATCTCCGGATCCTTGACGCAGCCCATCGCCCGGCAGGTGTGCGTCGTGATGTCGCGGATGCTGTCGAGCAGCAGCTTGCGGTTGGCCTCGGCGTATGACCGCACCGTGATCTGCAGCTTCGCCTCGTCGGGAATGATGTTGTGCTTCGAGCCGGCGTGAATCGAGCCGACCGTCACCACGCCCGGCTCGATCGGGTCACGGCGGCGACTGACGACCGTTTGCAGCGCCGTAATGACCTGTGCCGCGGTCACAATCGGGTCGATGGTCTCGTGCGGCCGCGAGCCATGCCCGCCGCGGCCGAAGATCGTGATGTCCACCGAATCGACGTTGGCCAACGCCCAGCCGGAGGTGAAGGAGAGCGAGCCGGCCGGGATCAGGCCGGTGGTGTGCAGCGCGATGGCGAAGTCAGGCTTGGGAAACTTCTCGAAGATGCCGGCCTTGATCATCATCAGCGCCCCCATGCCGATTTCCTCGGCCGGCTGGGCGACGATGAGCAGCGTCCCGCTCCAGCGATCTTTCAGTTGCATCAGCGTCTCGGCCGTGCCGACCAGGCAGGTCTGGTGCATGTCGTGGCCGCAGGCGTGCATGATGCCGACGGTCTTTCCGTCCGGCGTGCCTGCGGTGACCTTGCTGGCGTAGGGCAGGCCCGTTTCCTCGACGATCGGCAGCGCGTCCATGTCGCCGCGGATCAGGATCGTCGGGCCGGGGCCGTTTTCAAGCAGGCCCACTACGCCGTAACCGCCGATGCCGCGCGTCACCTTGTAGCCGGCTTTTTCGAGCCGCTCGGCCGTCTTGCGCGAGGTTTCCTTTTCGTTGAGCGAAAGCTCCGGCGACCGGTGGAGGTCAACGAAGTAATCGTTCCAGTTCGGGAGGTGATTCTGAACGTGGGTGTCGATGGCGCTGGCGAGGTCGGCGCGGTAGCTCGCGCGGACGGCGTTGTCGCCGGCGAGGGCTGACGAGACGAGCATGACGATGACGGGCACGGCGGAGCAACGATGCATCTGAAACCTCGAAGTCAGCGGACAATTGACCATGAGACCAGTTCGCGCCGGGTGCCGCTGGCGGCTTGTCCGCCAGTGCTGCACGGGCGGCGAGCTGCCCGTGGCACCCGCGGCACCCGACGCCGAGGAGTGCAACTGGCGGCTTGCCCGCCAGTGCTGTTGCCGCCTCACGCCGCCAGACCCTCACGAACCTTGGCCTCGATCTGCTCGGCGTAGCCGCGGATGGTATCGCAAAAATGGGCCTCGGCGGCGGCGTTGGTCGGGAGCTGCTCGTCGATGCCGCGCTGCGCCAGGGCGTCGTTGATCGCCGCCGCGTCGCCGCTGCGCATGAGCTGCGCGAGCTCGTCATTCGGCAGATTCACGTCCCAGACGAAAAAGAGCAGGTAGTGCCACAGCAGGTTGACATGCCGCGGCGGGCTGTCGTCGTTTACCGGTTCGATGGCCTCGTTGATGTCGCGGATTTTTTCGAGATAGGTCTCGTACATGTTCTCCTGCTTCAGCGTCTCCAGCACGCCCGCCATGCAGGCTTCAAACATCTCACCGGTGACGCCCGGCTGCCAGCGGACGGTGTCGAGAAAGAAGAGCAGTCGGACCATGGTCCAGGTGGCCAGGTCGTCGAGGGAAAACTCGTCGAAGATCCCGAATTGCGCCAGCTCGGGGAACATCCGTTTTTGGACGGACTGGCCGGACTGGGAGGCGAGGATGCGGCCGAGGTGCGAAAAAAACGTCGTCTGATCAGGCATTGCGCTCCTCGCGCGGCGGTTTTTGGAGGTCGGTGCGTGTGCTGGTCTTGTAGTCAGCCCAGATCACCTTCGTCACTTCATCGTAATCGACATGCCGCTGGCTGACACGCTCCAACATCCGCAGCGTCCGCCACGCCGCCAGCGACACCGCGACGGGAAAGACCACATCCAGCGTCGCGACGTACGCGGCCCAGGCGAGCGCCGCGCCGGCGGCGCGCGGCAGCGACCCGATGCCCGCCACGGCCGGACCGGTCCAGATCGCAGCCGCGAGCGGGACGCCGAGCGTTAGCAGCATTCCGACCATGAATTCCAACCATTCCCGTGCTGCGCGGCGGCCGGACGGCTCGCACATTCCGCGCAGCAGCAGCCGCTCGATCATGGGCAAGACGGTGTTGCAGACCGCCATGATTCCCACCAGCGCCGCCCCGACGCCCCAGATGTCCAGCGGCGGGCCGAATTGGAAGTGAAAATCATCGCGGAAGACGACGAGTGAGACGCCCCAGAACGGCGGCAAGATCAGCGAGAGCAACCTCCACGTAACCCCGATCGCGCGATCAGGAAAGTCGCGCACGACCACGACGTACGTGAACCATGCCGCAGGCAGCAGCACGCCCATCGCCAGCGCGGTTGCGAGCCGATGTGCGCGAGCGTCAAAGTCTCCCGCGACGGGCAGAGCCACTGCCAGCGCCGCGCCGGCGGCGACCAGCCCCCAGCGCCACATCCGGCTCAGCCCGCGCACGCCGCGTTGTACGTCGCGCAGCCATTTCGCGTCGCAGAAAATCGCCCGGTTCTGACGCAGGCTGTCCATGACCGCCGCGCCGCATTCCGGGCAGTGGGCCGTCGGCGACTGGCCGCGCAGGTCGTAGTCGCAATTAGTACAGGGCACGCCGAAGGGCAGTGTGCCCGGAGGCGTCCGCAGGTTGTCCGCGTCGTTTGTCAAACTCGCCTCGAGCCGAGCCGCGCGCGGGAGTAAGCGGGTTGTCAGGCTCCACTCCCTTACGGTCGCGGCTCGGAAAGACCCGGTCGCGGCTCGGAAGGACCCGTTCGCGGCTCGGAAAAACCCGGTTGCGTCAGTTGATCGACATCCTCTTCACGCAAACGATAGACCCACAGCGACCAGCCGACGCGCTCGTCCGGATGGCGCTGTCGCAGGCGGGCGATCAGCAGACGATACCGCAGCTCGGCGAAATCCCGCATCGCCCGCTCACGCCGCTGCGCGGCCTCTTGCGACTCGCCGGGCGGTGGTCCGGCCGCCGCGATCTCCGCCAGGCGTCGGTACAGCTCTTGCATCTTCGGATCGCGCCAGAACGACTCGCGGATCTCCGGATCGTACACGCCGACGAGCTGCGTCAGGCTGACGACGTACGTCCCGGCGGTCAGCGGCGCCCGCGGCTCGAACGGAAAATAGCTCACGAGCGACTTCACGTCGAAACCGTAGCGGGCAGGGTCGGCGCTGCCGAAATAGGCGAGCTTCAGCTTCTCTGCCGGGTGGCGGCGGGCATAGGCGGCCAGGCGGTTCAGGTCCTGCCCCCAGTCGATGTTGCTGTCGACGACGTAGCGATGAGCCTCGCGCGGACCGCCGATCAGCTCATTGAAATAGGACAGATAGTGCGGGAACGCCAGCAGGTTGGCGCCGGCCAGCCATGTCAGCAGTGCGGTCAACGGTCCTGTGGCAACGAGCAGCCCACGCACTCCGCGTCGTCGTTTCGCATCCGGCGTTGCACCCATGGCCGTTGATGGGGCGCGCGGCAACCACGCCAAGGCGGCGCCCGCGATGACATAGATGATTGGGTACAGCGGCAGAAGATGCCGGTGACCGATGTTGATCCCGGATGCGATGGAGTTGAACGCGTAGGCTCCAAAGAACACGGCCAGTCCCGTGAAAAGAGCGCCGTCGGCCGGCCGCGCGCGACGGGTGACCACCGCCGCCAGCCCCGCGGCGAGCAGGATGAGCGTGGCGACCGGCGTCTTGATCAGGAACACGAGCGGAAAATAGGCACGAAAACCCGTGGTTGAGAACTCGCCCATCAGATAGGACTCGCGCGACTGCGTGCCGCGCAAGGCGTACGTGAATCCGAACAGGTAGGCCTCGGGCAGGAGCCGCCGATCGCGGGCCCAGCGCAGCATCGGCGCCGCCCGCCGCATGGGCGACCCCGGCGGCGCGTCATTGAGCAGCCGCTCCCATTCCGCCTCCATGCTGGCCCGCGGCGAAATGGGCGGCGCGTCCTCGGGAAGCGCGGCTTCTGCACTCGGCATCGTTGCCGCCGTTTCGTCGGCGAACATGCTGTATCGCCACAGGTAGCACGTCCAGATGATCGCCCAGACCGCGGGAATCAGCGCGGCTACCGCGACCAGCCGGGTCAGCGTGGCGCGTGTCCGCTGCGGCCGCGTGAGTTCCGCGCTCGCCGCGGGCCGAATCATGCGAACGAGCACAATCACGGCGATCGCCGCTCCGAAGACCGGCCAGGAGAACTTCACGAGCGCCAGCGCTCCCATCGCCCCAGCCGCCGCCAGCCAGCGAATGGCCGAAACGCGCTCCATCAGCCGCGCCAGCGTGAGCGCCGAAAGGAGTCCGCACAGCGTAACCGGCAGGTCGGTCGTCACGAGGCGCCCATGCGCCAGCATCGTCGGGCAGAGCGCCGCCAGCGCGAGCGACAGCAGCGCCGCGCGCCCGCCGAACATCCGCCGCGCAATCGCCCAGATCGTCAGCAACGTGCAGAGCAGCAGCACGACCATCATCATCCGCCCCGCCCGCACGAGCCGCTCCGCGTCGTTTCCGCACGTGTAATACCAGTCGCGCCCGACGCCGAAGGGATCCCGACGCAGCCAATGTCCGGTGGGAGACGGCCACGTCTGGCTCGATAAGAGCAGCGGCCAGGCGCACCAGTACTTGGCCAGCGGCGGGTGATCCGGGCCGAGCCGAAAATCGCCGCTGAGCAGGTTGCTCATTCCGGCGGAGAGGTGGCTGGTTTCGTCGAAGGTGAGGCTGTCGCCCCATAGCGAAAACACGGCGAGCATCGCCGCCGCCGACAGCAGACTCGCTACGAGAACCGGCTGCGTGGATCGACTGGACAAGGGGACGAGCGTATCAACCGACGCCGGCTTCCGCCAGCACGGCGGTGTGCGTCCGGACGCGCCGCGCGCCGTCGAGAACCGTGTCCACGAGCTTCTTGCGGTCGATGGGCTTGGTCAGGTAGGCGTCGCATCCGGCGTCGAGGCAGCGCTGCTCGTCGCCGGCCATGGCGTGTGCGGTGAGCGCGACGATGCGCCGCTCGTAGCCGCGGCTTCGCAGCATCGCGGTCGCCGTGTATCCGTCCATGATGGGCATCTGCATGTCCATCAGGATCGTGTCGAACGGCGCATTAGTCGACGTCGCGACATTCGCCGCGTCGATGGCCGCCTGTCCGTTTTCGACGAGCACGACCTCGGCGCCGGCCTTGCGGAGCATCGCGGCGATCAGCCGCTGGTTGTCGACGCCGTCCTCCGCCACCAGAATGCGCCGCCCCTGAAGGGCGGAAGGACCGGGGACGGCCGTCGGCGCACCACCCTGCCGACCGGCCGCGTGCGGCGGCGGCTCGGGCTGCGCGGGCTGCTCGCACGGCTCGGCATCGATCGTCACCGTAAACGTCGATCCTTCGCCCAGTCGGCTTTGCACGACGACGTCGCCGCCGAGAGCCCGGGCCAGACGCCGGCAAATCGTCAATCCCAGGCCGGTTCCGCCGAATCGACGGGACATGCTCTCGTCCGCCTGGGTGAACGGCTGAAAAATGCGCGCCAGTTGCTCGTCGCTCATACCGATGCCCGTGTCGCTGATCTGAAACTCCATTCGCGCGTCCGCGCCGGCTCCGCCGGGAACAAACCTCGCTTTCAGCCGGACGTCGCCGTGCTCGGTGAATTTCACCGCATTCGCCGCGAGATTGATCAGAATCTGGCGCAGCCGGGTCGGGTCGGTCAGAACGCACGTCGGCACGGCCTCATCGCATTCGGCCCGGAAGTTGAGCGCCCGGGCGCGGGCCCGGTCAGCAAAGAGGCGATGAACGTCGTCGATGATCTGCCGCGGGTGGCAAACGAGGCGCTCGATGCGCATCTCGCCGGCGTCGATCTTGGACAGGTCCAGGATGTTGTTGATGAGTTGCAGGAGGTGCTCGCCGTTGCGGCGGAGGATGTCAGCCGCTTCGCGTCGTTCGGCCTCGGGCAGGCTTGCGTCCAGCAACTGCTCGGAGAATCCGACGATGGCCGTCATGGGGGTGCGGATCTCGTGGCTCATGTTCGCCAGGAAGTCGGTCTTCGCGCGGTTGGCCCGCACCAGCTCGACGGTTCGTTCCGCGACGCGCTGCTCGATGGCCGCGTAGGACTGCTGCACCCGGTTCGCCATGTGGTTGAAGGCGCGGGCCAGTTCGCCGATCTCGGCCGGAGCGGCTTCTGGCGCCCGCGTGGAGAGATCGCCTTCCGAAATCCGCTGCACCGCCCGCATCAGGTCACGCAGCGGGCGCAGCAGCCGTTGCACGGCGAGGACGGTCAGCACGATGGCCACGGCCAGCACGCCGGCCAGGGCGGCGATCGCGGTCCGGATGCGCGCCTGGATATCGCGCAGCAGGTGCGCCTTGCTGAACGTCAGCGCCAGAAACGCGATCGGTTCGTGTTGTGCCGCGGGCCGATCGGATTCGAGGCCCGCCTCCACGTCGTTTGATGTCTGCCAGAGCGGAACCAGTACGAGCAGGCTTGAATCGGTTGGGTATTGCAGCACGGCATCGCGCGCCATGGGCCGCGCCGCAAAGCAGGCCGGCGGGCGTTCGCATCCGGCCTCCCCCGGATCGACGTCCGAATACAGCGTCACACCGGACGCATCGCACACCCGCGCGCAACTCACCGATTCATCCTGCCCCGCCATTCCCAGGATACGCCCCACCTCCGCTTCCTGGCTCAGCAGGACTGCCGGCTCGATGGCGTCGGCGATGGCATCGGAGTATGCGTGCGCGTGCTGCGAGAACGCCCGCAACGCCTGCTCGTGCGTCTGGCGAATGAGCGCGGCCCCGACCAGAAACGTCGTGCCGGCCAGCAGCAACACGCAAAGGCCGATCGAGCGCCCGCGCAGGCCGACATTCAGCATTCGTGCGCACCTTGCCGGGCTGGCACTTCCCCGCTGATCCATGCATCGGAGCGGGTCGCGCCCGCGTTTCTCTTATCTATCGGCATGTATCGGCATGTATCGGCGGCGGCGCGCGGCATCCGGTGTTCTGCTGAGCCGGACGGTCTGCGGAGCTTCAATCACAGCACCGATAAAGCTCTAAAGGGAATTCCTGCTGTTGGAGCGCCCGTCCGCGTGTCGCCCGCTGCCCGTCCCACCGCCGCGCCGCCTTGTCGACCGCGACCACTCCGACGGCCTGTCCGCGCGATCATCGGAATCGCGCTGCTGCTGCTGGGGGCCGCGACCGGCGTGTTCGCAGGCGACGCCGATGCCCCGCGCGCGCTCGTCCTCTTCCCCGAAAAGGACGTCTATCGCGAGGCCGCCGACGAAATCCTCCGGTATTTGCGGCAACACGGCGATCGCGTCGAGTCGATTCCGCTTCCCGCAGGGGATGGGGACGCGCAGCAACGGGCCTTGGAGCGCTGCCGCGCCGAGCGTCCGGCGCTGATCATCACCGGCGGAACCGCCCTGACCGCCGACGCGCTCCGGGAAATCCCCGACGTCAACGTCCTCTTCTTCATGGTCCCCAATGCCGCCGACGCGCCGTTTCTGGAGGCGTCCGGCCCGCACCGCAACCGAGTCGCCGGCGTCTCCAGCGACGTCGCGCCGTCCGAGCAGATCGAGTGGGTGCGGCACAGCGCGCCGCGGACGCGCCGCCTGACCCTGTTCTACAGCGAGCGCACACGTCGCACCGCCGAGGCGCTGGACGCAGCGGTCCGCGCAGCGGGTGTGGAGTCGGTCCTGGTCGCCGCCCGCGTCGATCGATTCGCCGAAGCCACCGACGCGGCGGTGCACAACGGTTCAGACGGCGTGATCATGATTCCCGACTCGCAGATCTACAACGCGGCCAGCATTCAGCATCTGCTTTTGTGGGGCGTGCGCGAGAAGCGGCCGGTGTGGGCGTTTTCAGACAAGGCCGTCAAGGCCGGCGCGTTTGCCGGGATCTACGCCGACGCCGGCGGCGTCGGGCGCCGTTGCGGCGAGCTCGCCGTCCAAATGCTGGCCGGGAAACCGCCGGCCGAGATCGGCGTCGTTGACTGCCACACCCCGCAGCGCGCCGTCAACCTGCACACGGCGGCGTTGATCGGTATTTCAGCCGACGACGCCCGCCGCGTTCCAAACGTCGAAGTGTTCGGAGACAAGCCATGACGCAACACGCACCGCCACGGCGACCGCACCTGGCATGGCTGGCGACTTGTGCGACGTTGTGCGCAGTGACCGCGCCGCGCTCACCGGCTGCCGCGCCATCGCAGACCGCGTCGCAACCCGCCGTGAAGGAACCGCACGCCGCAGTCAACAACGACGACGACGTGGACCTGCTGGACCTGGACGTGCCGGTCGTGGTCACCGCCGCGCGGCATGAGCAGCCGATCACCGGCGTGCCTTACGCCGTCAGCGTGATCACGGCCGAGGACATTCGTCGCGCCGGAGCGCGCTCCGTTCCGGACGCACTGCGGCTCGTGCCCGGCGTGGACGTCGCGGACCTGGGCTACGGCAACGCGGCCGTTTCCCCCCGCGGGTTTCACGGCTTTCTGTCGCGTCAGGTGCTCGTTCTGGTCGATGGCCGCCAGATCTTCGACAGCTTTTTCGGCGGGACGCTCTGGGGAAGCTGGCCGATCCTGTTGGAAGACGTGGATCGGATTGAGGTTATTCGCGGTCCGGCGGGCGTGACCTGGGGCGCGAACGCCGTCAATGGCGTGATCAACATCATCACGAAGGATCCCAAGGATCAGCAGGGCGTCACCGTCGCAGTGGGCGGCGGAACGCAGGCGACGCACCGCGAGTACGCCGGCGCGGCGTGGGCCGACGACAGGTTCAAGCTACGCCTCTCCTCGGAATACGAGCGAAGCCGCGGGTTTGGCGACGGTGGGACGTTTCTTCTCAGGCCCGACGATGCTTACATCGCGGCGCGCGGCTCCCTGCACCTGGTCTACAAGGCGACTCCGGTCGACACGCTTACGCTGTCGGCCGGCAGCAGCACGGTCGACAGCGGTTTCCCGCGCTCGGTTCAGGGGGGGCTTTTCGGATCGCGGCGGGACGAGTCCCAGGGCAATTTCGTGCTTGGGCGTTGGGAACACACGCTGGAGCCGGACAACGCCGTCGAATGGACGGTGTACGTCAACGATTCCTTCGTCTCTCCGGGGCTGCGCGCCGTCGACTACCGCTACCAACAGTACGCCCTGCAGGTCAGTCACAGGTTTAAGCCGACCGACCGGCACGCGGTCACCTGGGGGTTCGATTCGCGCGGCGACGTGTTCGACGGCACAAACGCCGACCCGTTCATGTCGACGCGTGAGTATGCATCCAGCGGCATCTTCGGCCTGTACGCCGAGGACGCCTGGCAGTTTGCGCCGCGCTGGACGCTGAATCTCGGCGCGCGCGTCGACTACGACACGTACGGGGGTTTTCAGCCCAGCGGGCGCGCGGCGCTCTCGCATGAGCTCGACGAACGCTCGTCGATCTACGGCGCCGTGGCGCGGGCGTTCCAGACCGCGCCGGTTGGCGTGCGCTTTGTGGATGTGCCGTTCCTGGACGGTCTGGCGCGGGCCACGTCCAACCAGGAGGTCGATGCGCAGACGCTCATCGCCTACGAGTTGGGCTATCGCACGCGCCTGCTGGAGCGGCTCGACGCGCACGTTAATCTGTTCTGGAACGAGTACTCCGACCTGACGACGCTCAGCCCGCGCCTCGGGCCGCCGGGACTGATCAACCTGTACGAAGACAACCGCGCCGAAGCCGGGATGTACGGAGCCGAAGTGGAGACGCGCTACAACATCAATAAGCAGTGGACGCTGCTGGCGCACTATACGTATCAGCAGCTCGGCTGGGCATCCTCGGCGCGCATCCAGGAAAAAGACATGATTTCTCCGCCGAAACACAAGTTCATGCTCGGGCCGCGCTGGAGCCCGCGCGACGATTTGCATTTCTCAGGTCAGGCGCATTGGGTGGACGCGGTCGACGCCCCGAACCCCCTGAACCCGTTCGTGTCCCGGCAGATTCCGCCCTACTGGCGCGTCGACCTGCGGGCCGAATACGAATTCTGGGACAAGCGCGCGTCGCTGGCCGTCGGCGTAAGAAACCTGCTCGACGATCATCATCCGGAAGGCGCGACGCAGTTCCTGAACAACGTCGAATCGCCGCGAGTGATCTACGCCGAGATGCGAATTCGCTTCAAGTAGGCCGCGTCCGGCGCCCGTCAGACGCCGCGCTGCGTCGCCGGCCAGATCAGCTTGTGAAGCTGGTACATGAAGCGAACATCCAGCCGATCCGCCAGGATCCACGCCGCCAGTTCGGCCGGGTCGAGGCGCCCGCGGTAGAGCTTCAGCCCGCCGGCATCGGCCAGACCGTGGCCGACCACCGGTGAGAACAGTACGGGGCAGCGCTGCAGCAGGTTTCGCTCCCGAACCTGGTCGCGGGCCCACTCGTAGTCGCCGCGCGTGCCGATGACGAACTTGACTTCGTCGCGCGGCGTCAGCAGATCGATATTGCGATACTCGTTTCGCTCCACTTCGCCGCTGCTGGGCGTCTTCAAGTCCAGAATCCGGATGACGCGCGGATCGACGCGGTCCATCAAGATCGCGCCGGACGTTTCTAGCATGACCGTTTCGTAATCGTCCGCCAGCCGCGCCAGCAGCGGGTAGACGCCCGGCTGCAGCAACGGTTCGCCGCCGGTCACTTCGACGGCGCCGCACTCGAACACGGCGACCTGGCTGAGCACGTCGTCGAGCGTCATCCAATCGCCTTCGAAGAACGAATACTCGGTGTCGCAATAGGTACAGCGCAGGTGGCAGCCGGTCAGGCGAATGAACACGCAGCGCAGGCCGGTGCGTATTCCCTCGCCCTGAATGGAGTGGAAGATTTCGTTGATGCGCATTCGTGCGGGCTGGGCCGGGGGTGGATCCACGGCAGCAATTCTATACCGCAGGTGTGGGCGTGGACGTCTCCGTCGATTCGATCCGAGCCGCCCGCAAGCAATCCGAGCCGCGCGCGTCAGCAAGCGGTTCTTCAACTACCCACTCCCTCACGGTCGCGGCTCGGAAAGAGCACTGAGATCGCTTCTTGAAACCGGCCAGAGGCCGGCCCCCCAACCCCCCACTCCCCCCCAGCGGCGTTGGCCAAAACCGCGCCCGCCGCTAGAATCTCCCCGACGTGACGGTCGTGCCCGCCTGTCGCGGGCGTCGATGGGTCGCCTCGTGCGGCCCATTTTCGTTGACGGACCGTCCGGACAATCTGACGGCTGTGCGCCGCCGAGCGCGCACGACAACTGAATAGAAACGCGAGGACGCCGTGAGCCAGGACCTGATCCGCATCATCGACAGCATTTGCCGCGACAAGAATATTGACCGCGACTCGTTTATCGCCGACCTGGAAGGGGCGATGGCCAGCGCGATCCGCAAGGCCTATACCGAAGAGACCGACGCCCAGGTCAAGATCGACATGATCAGCGGGACCATCACCGCCACGCGCGACGGCATCCCCATCAGCGTCACCGAACTCGGCCGCATCGCCGCCCAGACCGCCAAGCAGGTCATCATTCAGAAGACGCGCGAGCGCGAGCGCGTCAGCATCTTTGAGGAATTCACGGACAAGCGCGGCTCGATCGTCACCGGCACCGTCACGCGCGTCGAAAACGGCAACCTGATCGTCAACATCGGCCGCACCGACGGCTTCCTGCCGCGCAGCGAGCAGATACCGGGCGAAACGCACCAGGTCGGGCAGCGCATGCGGGCCCTGATTCTGGAAGTGCGCGAACTGCCCAACCAGGTGAAGGTGATCCTGTCCCGCTCGCACCCCGAGTTCATTCTGCGCATGTTCGAGATCGAGGTGCCCGAGGTCGCCGAGCGCGTCATTGAGCTGAAGGCCCTGGCGCGCGAGGCCGGCTACCGCACCAAGGTCGCCGTCAGCAGCATCGACTCCAAGGTCGACGCGGTCGGCGCCTGCGTCGGCGTCCGCGGCAGCCGCATCAAGAACATCGTCGAGGAGCTGGGCGGCGAGAAGATCGACATCGTCCGCTGGAACGAGTCTTCGCAGATTCTCATTCAGAACGCGCTCAAGCCGGCTGAAGTGCAGGAAATCGCGCTGTGCTTCGAGCTGGGCAAGGCGACCGTGGTCGTCGCCGAGGACCAGCTCTCGCTGGCGATCGGCAAGCGCGGCCAGAACGTGCGCCTGGCGGCCCGGCTCACCGGCTGGGACATCGATATCCTCACGCCCGAGGAATACAACAAGAACCTCGAGCTGCTCGAACGCACCATCCGCGCCGTCGAGGGCGGCGACGAGCTGCTGGTGGACAAGCTGGTCGCCTTCGGCTGCATCTCGGTTAACGACGTCGACGAGATCGGCCCGGACCCGCTCATTAATGAAATGGAAATGACCCGGGAGATGGCGGACAAGATCGTCGAGGCCTGCGGCGAGGAATCGATCCGCATCGAAGAGGAAAAGGAAGCCGCCGATAAGCTCAAGCGCGAGCGAATCGCGATGGGTCTGCCGGCTGAAGAACCGCCGCCACCCGCGACTGAGAACCCACCGGTTGCCGCCGGCGACGAAACCGCATCGGCGACGGAGACGCCTGCCGACGTCGGCGATGCCGTTGGCGCGGAGGCGAACGCCGAGACGGCGGCCCCCGAAGAGCAGCGCGACCTGGCCAGCGAACCCGCGGCGCAGGCCTGAGCCAGCGAATGGCCTCGGACTCCCACAACGGTGTGGCACGGACTAGTGAGCCTGTAACTTTTTTCGGGTGGAACGGGCATCTTGCCCGTTCCTGAGATCGTGGGGACGGGCGAGACGCCCGTCCCACCCAAATGTTCACGATCTCAATAGCCCGTGGGCGCCGACCATTGGCCGGCGCCGCACGAGGCTCTCGGATCGCTTCTAGCTTTCGACTTCCCGGCTCCAGAGCACCAGGTCCAGCCGCGGCGGCGCGACGTGATGCTGCCGCAGCATATTGGCGAGCTGCGCGCGGTGGTGCGTGCCGTGCAGGCAGAGTTGAAGCATCGTCTCCCCCAGTGCAAATTCCAGTGTCCGCTCGTCGCCGCGCCGCGCCCGAACGCGACGTTGAAGATCGGCGTTCGAGCAGCCGCGTAGGGAGTCATCACGCCGCGCCGCCGTCCGGGCGAACAGCTCGCGGAATTCCCGCAGCGACGAAGCCGCGTCAGATGGGTGGAAGTCGCGCACCGCGCCATCCGGCGTGTGCCAGTTCTCGCACCACCAGCGGTGCGTGTCGAGCATGTGCGCCAGCGTGCGGCCGATGCTGCCGTGTCCGATCTCGAAGGACTGGCTCAGCGCGTCATTCGGCAGCGACCCTGCGGCATCGAATATCTTTGCGTCCGCCCAGTCGGTATACGCGAAGTAGCGCCGCAGCGAGGCGGCGTCGAGCGGGGCGGATCTGAGGAACGGGGGCTGCTCCAGCTTCATGAAGAGGAAATCCAAACCGGGCGTTGCGGCGCCACAGCGACGGAGCATGTTCAGCGCCTGCGCCCGATGGTGCACCGCGTGGTTGCAGACGTGCATCATCTGATCGCCGAGACGCTGCGAGTAGGAATTCCCGTCCGGGTGCGAGTAGGTCAGCGGCTGCTGGATGGCGGCGTCGTCGAGCGCCTGGAGAAGGTCGTCACGCTCACGGCTGGTGGCTCGCCAGCGCTGCCCGAGCTCATCGACCGGGAGCCGCGGGCTGTGCTCCGCCAGTCGCGCTTGCGGCACGTGTTTCCAGCGTTCGAGCCATACCGCTTCAGCCGCCCACAAATGGTGCAGCGTGTCGCGCAGGCTGCCCAGGCCCATGGCCACGCCGGCGTCGAGCTGTGCGTCGCTCAGCGTCGCGGCCACCGAAAGAAGCTTGTCACGGGCCCAGTCGTGGTGCGCGAACAACGTGCGGATGGTGAGCCAGGGACCAGGGACGTTCGCGCGGCTGGAGGACATTGGGATCTCCAGCCGGGCATTCTACCGGCGCTCGCCCGCGTCGGCAGGCATGACCATCGCAGCGGGCGGCTACAAACCAGCGCCGTGGTGTTCCGACCCGCCTACGACGGCGGCGCCCCCAGGGACGTCTGCTGCACGTTCCGCAGCTCGCGCTTCGTCATGTACTCTTCCGCCCGCGACAAAATCCCAAGGAACTGCCCGCCCGATACATACCCGTATTCGCCAATCTGCCCGCGAACGATCCCGCGGTAATTCAACTCGCGCCACGCGTAGCGCCCCAGCCCCGTCAGCCGCCAGTTCAGCCCGCTGTTTACGCCCGCCGCCCGGCACACCATGTATCCCACTTCGCTGCGGTTCACCACGTCATCCGCGTTCAGCCGCCAGCCGCCGTCGATGATCTTCAACTCCGCGAGCTTGCCGCCCAGCGCCGCAAAGTCGCCGTTGAACACCTCGCCCGTGTGCAGCACGTACACCGCCCGATACGCCGCCTCCGCCGAAACGAACGGCATCTCACCGATGTACTCCATCAGCTCGGCGTTGCCGCTGCGCGGAAGCGCCTCTGCCGGCTGGCTCGTCGCGCCGTGCGAAAGCGTCGCGCGGCAGCCGGCGGGCAGAGCGAGAAATAACGCAGGCAGCGACACGGCCGCCAACGCGAACAGGCGTCGAACTCCAGAACGCGAAGCGCAAGCCAGCGCCGGCCGCTGCCCCGTTTCAGAACGCGAAGCGCAAGCGAGCGCCCGGACAGGAACGCACCGGGTTTCAGAAACGCCCCGCGGCGGGCGCTGGCTCGCGCTTCGCGTTCCGAAAAGTCGAAGAGCCTCGCGCACCGTCATCTAGAAGCTCCACGTCAGCCCGGTGAACAGGAAATGCCGGTAGTCCTTGTCCTCGTACGCGTCGCCGGGGAAGAAG
Organism: Phycisphaerae bacterium RAS1; assembly: GCA_007859745.1. NCBI lineage: Bacteria > Pseudomonadati > Planctomycetota > Phycisphaerae > Phycisphaerae bacterium RAS1. The sequence continues at coordinate 415,206 of SMLU01000003.1, forward strand.
CTGCCCCAGCGCAGCGTCCACGACAGGTCCGACGCCAGCCGCCAGTTCACGAAATAGTCCATCTCCCAGCCGACGAACCCCTCCATCTGATCCGCGAGCGGATCACTGATCGCCGCCCGCGCGTGATGCTTGTTGTACAGGAAGAAATTCGCGCCCAGCTCCATGTCGCGCAGCAGCTCGACCTTCTCAAACGGCGCCAGCGACCCGCTCGCTTTCCACACGTGCAGGTTGCTCAGCGTCGGCGCCAGCGAAATGCCCGTGTCGCGGAAGCCGAAGCCCACAAAGCTGTTGTCCTCGCGCCCGTTGCGATTTCCACCCAGCGCGTTGGTCGGGCTGGAAAGCCGGTCCCCGTCGCCGCTGGCGAACATGTACTCAAACGCCGCCCGCGGCCGCGTCGGCAGGTCCCACAGGTACTCCAGTCCGGCGTTGAGTCCCCAGGCGTCGATGTAATCCTGTCGGAAGATCATCCCGTCGCCGTAGTTGTGCCCGCTTTCGTACGTCGCCTCGAACCAGTAATTCAGATTGTGCGCCAGCTCGCCGCGCGCCCCGCCGCCGAAATAGAACGAGTCGTAACTGTAGCTCTGGTACGGGTCGGCCGGCCGCTCGTCGATCTTGTCGTCGTTCCACAACGCGTAAACGAACGGGCGATGATGCTGAATCGCGTCATACGCGACCTGAACGCCGTAGAAGCGCCGGTTGCTGTGCGAATCCACCGGCCGGCTGCGGTCGATGTTCGGAAAGCTGGCGATGCTGCGGCCGAACAAACCGACGATGTTGAAGTCGTACAGCGTGCCGTCCAGCAGCACGGCATCCATCGGCATGTCCAGCACGTAGCCCGTGCCGAACTGCACGTTCTGCCGGCCGATGCGCAGCTTGAGCTGCGCCGGATCGCTCGGATCGGTCCAGCGAAACGCGCGGCCCACGTCGATCTGGTACCACGCCCGGTCGAAATTCGGCCCGACCCAGTCGCGCCGCCGGCCGGTGCGCTTCCCGAACTCGTAGCCGAGATAGGATTCTTCGCGCGGCCCCTCGTCGCCGAAGTCGTAGTAGTCATAGCGCATCCGCACGCGGGCGAAGAACTCGTGCGCCCCGTTGTCGATGCTCAGCCGCGTCCACAGCGCCCCGCTGGGCCGCTGCAACACGCGCTGCCCCTGCTCGCCGTCGGAGAAATGGAACAGGTAGTAATCCAGCCAGCCGCCCCACTGCCAATCCAGCAGCGACTCCACCGGCGCGATCCGCTGCCGCTCGCGGTTCTTCTCGTCGTCGGCGATGCGCTGCTGCGTCAGGAAGCTGGCCGACCCGTCGCTCAGCACCTGCCCGGCGGCGCGCGACACGCCCAGATGCGCCAGCGCCGCAGCCGCCACCAGAAGAGTCCATCCACGCATGCCGTTTACCGTTTTCGTTTCATGAGCCTCAGCCGCCGCGACGCACGAAAACGCGCCGCGGACCGCGCCGAAATGAGACGGCCGAGGATCGACGCCGCCCGGCTGCCGCCGAGCAACGGCGGTAGGATGCATCGCGGCGGGCGGGCTGTCAATTGCCGCGGAAGCCGACCCATCACGGACCGTATTACCCGTTTAGAGGATCGGCCGGGCGACCTGCACTTGAGTTCCTGTCGATGGGCTTGATCAACCCGCAGAAAGCAGCGCTATGAACGGATTGATATCCAAAACATCAATGGATCCATCCAAGTTCACGTCACAATTCTCCAGGCACGAAAACTGTGACAAATACGCGACCGGGTCCGAAATCGATAAAACGAAGGCGTTGATGTCGAGTACGTTGACGCTATCGTCGCAGTTGGCGTCGCCCGGAGTCTGGTTCGCACAGGGACACGGCGGCCCGCCAACGCATTCCGGCACGAAAATGCATTCTCCGAGGATGCAGCGCAGCTCGGTCGGCCCCCCGGGGCAATTCCCGACGCATGATGTGCCGGCGCCAAGGAACAAACCTCCCGCCGTCGCGCAATCGGCATCGCTGAGTAGCTCGCAATTGCAGCCCAACGGCTTGAGACAGCATGCGCCCGGCGCGGATGCGCCGACGATGTACGCGTCGGGCGACGCGGACCGTGTTCCCCCCGGCGCGTTCGCCGGGAGCGGGGGGTCGCCAAAGCCGAACTCAACCGTATGGCTGCCCGGGGCGGGGCAGAAGAACCCCCCGTCCGGGCCAAATTCGAGCCAGACTTCGCCACCCGAAGGTGAGGATATGTCTAAGTACCCGAGCAGGACGTGGCTGCCAGGAACTGCATCGGAGACGAATCCGTCTGCGTATGGGACGCGTCGCAGGCCGTAATGCTGCGAAAAAGCCGCGAATAGCAGAAAGTGCCCACCCGAAACCTGGGCAATCGTCCATCGGACGAGAGGCGGCCCGCCGCCGCTGAATGTCGGATTGAAACCCGCGATTCCTGTGATGACGGCGTCCGGCGGAAGTTCCACCTGAAAATCCAGTCCGAGCCACGTCGTGAGATCATTGCCGGTCAACGCCTGAGCCCATACGTAAACACGAGACGGCCCCACTGGAAACACCGGATCCGTCTGCTGCGGGACGGGTTGCGGCGCCGGCCGCGCCGTGTCCCACCCCTCGGCGGAGAGGTAGACACGCAGCGTCTCGCCTCGCGCCGAAGGACTGCCGATCGAAGACGCGAAAGCGGCGCCCGAGAAACAAATCAGAGCGCGATAGAGGGCGTTCATGATCGATTCCGCTGGAGGACTGGGAAGCGGCACCGGCGCAGAATCATTGGTCATTATCAAACGTGTGGTTAAGGCCGTCAACAGAAATCGCGAGCTACCGAATCTGACGCTTGAACCGATGCGACGACGCCTGGCCGGACCCATGGAAGTTAGAGAGAACGCGCTTCCGAAAGCCCATCGCACGTGGCTCACTCGCCCCTCAGCGCGAGCGTTCCAAAAAGCGACGCATCCTTTCCGCCGCTGATGCCGTCGCTCCACTCGGTCGCGCCGCGGAAGCCGTCGCCGTCATCGTCGCTGGCGGCGTAGGCGAAGCCGAGCTTCAGGCCGGGAGCGAAGCCGAAGCCGGGCAGATCGGTGAGGGGCAGTGCGATTTCGTACGAAATCCGCTGCCGACCGGCGTCATGCTTCATCGCCATCGTCGCGTCGTCGATCGGGCCGATGCGGCCGCCGGGGCCGGCGATCCAGCACCAGACCCGCGGGCCGTCGGGCGTCTGCGCGGCGCCGAATTCGAACACGCCGTCGTAGGCGGCGGTGGCGGCGGGCTCGGGCGAGAGCGCCCACTGCACGCAGTCGCCGCGCCAGATCTGGGAGCCGCGGTTGGGTTGCGAGAACGTCTCGTCGGCGACATCGAAGGCGAAGTAGAGCGTGTCGGCGGACCAGCGGACGGCGCCGCGGATTTCGCCGGCGGGGCCGGAGGCGCGGGTGAACTCGGCGAGCTCCCATTCGGAGAGGTCGCCGTCGATGGTCGGACGGGATGTGGGTCGGGACGTCACCCCGCCGCTTGGCGCGGCGGGTTCGGACAGATGCGAGGCCGGCGTTTCCGAACCCGCTGGGCTGTCCGAACCCGCCGGGCTGTCCGAACCCGCCGCCGGGCTGTCCGAATCCGCTGGGCTGTCCGAACCCGCCGCGCCAAGCGGCGGGTTGACGTTGCGAACCAATCGCGCCGTCTGCACCGGCACGACCGCGGCGGAAAGCGACGCCGTTCGACCGCTGGGGCCGATGACGCGCAACGTCGCGGTCTTCTCGGCATCGTTGGCGGCCGTTATTCGGAATCGCGTCGTCAGCCGCTGCTCGCCGTTGACCGTTTCAAACCGGCGATCCGCGAGTTCGGCGGTCCATCCGGGCGGCGTGTCGATCGTCACCTGTGCGAACTCGCTCAGCGACACAGCCCGCGTCACGATCGTCAGCTCCCCGCCGGCGCCTTCCTCGACGCGCACGCGGTCGGCGGCGACTTCCATGACGCAGCGGCTGGGATCGGACACGGTTGCGATGGTCTCGCTGTAGACGACGCGGCCGCCGTAGGTGAAACGCAGCAGCGCGTAGGAGTCGGGACATGCCGACGCAAAGGCCGTCGGCATGGCACCCGGCGCGATACCGAGCGGCGTATCGAATCGACACTCGCCGCCGGCGGGGATCGTGACGCGTCGTCGCCATTCCGGAATCGCCTCCCACGCCGCCAGCGGTGAAATCCAGCAGGCTTCGCCGCTGATCGGTCCGGCGGTGTTGTTGCGAATGGTCGCGGCGAGCGATTGTCCGACGGCGACGACGCGACGATCGACGGTGAGCGAGATCGGCTGCGGCAGTCGTTCGACGTCCCGGAAGGTTTCGGCGGGTTCAAGGTCTTGTGGTATGGGCTTCAAGCCCGTCGCGCGTGTTTCATCGGGCTTCCAGCCCGATGCACCATCCGAAATCACCTGCCCGCGCAGCTCGCGCAGCCAGACGCTGCCGGTGATTCTCCGCCCGGCGTCATCTGCATCGGCGTAGATCGTGATCAGCGACTCGTCACAGTAGCGTCGGCCCTCCGCGTCCGTTGTAGCCCGGCCGCCCTCGGCCGGCTGGCCCCCGGCCGATGTAGCCCGGCCGCCCTCGGCCGGTTCGTAGCGTCGGACCTCCGTGTCCGACGGCGTCTTCATCGCCGGACGCAGAGGTCCGGCGCTACGGTCGGCGCGCGCCGGCACGCGCAGCGTCGCGACGCCGACGCCGCTGGGGCGGATCGTCAGCGCCGCCGGCTCGATCGTCGCACCCAGTCCCGGCGGCGCTTCGAGCGTGAGCGTCGTATTGATCGTCCGCCCGCGGTCGTTGTTGAGAATTCGCACGGGAATATCGAGTGGCCTGTCGCCGAGTTCCGCCGAGCGCACATCGGGAACGACCGCGAGCATGCCGTTTCCGGTCGCGCCCTCGCCGCGGTTTTCGAGCCAGTATTCGCTTGGGGAAATGTCGCCATCGGTGGGGTCGAGGGAAGGGGCGTCTGCGTCCATCCGTGGCGAACGCATGTCGAATGCGACTGTTGTGAACTGGTTCGGGGACAACGAGACGCGTGCCTGACCTGACTGGTACTCAAGGCCGGTGTTCGTCTCTGAACGCTCGGTCCCGTCTGTCAGGTACGTGCGGACGATCGGCCCGGGAAAGAAGAACGCGCATTCGCGCATCGAGCGGTCGCCGTTCCACAACCGCGCCACGAGACGCATCGCCGGGTCGCGCGCGGAATTCCAGCGCGCCTCCGGGAAGCCGACCGGCTTGAGCGCCATCAGCAGAGCGTCGCCACCCACGCGCATGCTTTCCCAGGTTTTCGGAAGGGCCGCGCCGCCTTCCCGCACGTTCAGCTTGCGGATGATGGGCGACTGATTGAACGACTGGGCGAGTGCCGACGGGCCGACCTCCGATGGACCGCCGCGCGGCACGACGGAGTATTCGAAGCCATGCGTGCCGTGCATCAGCTCTAGCGGCGAGCCGTCGGGGTGGCGCCGCGCCGGCCCGTCGATCCACACGCCTGCCGGCCAGGAGGGGCAGCTTCGCAACAGATTGACCGCAGCGAGACCATCCTCGCGGATGTGCGCGCTGACAGAGCCGCGGTTGACGATCATTGGTCCGCGTTCGCGGCCCGCAGGCCAGCCGCGCCAATCCGAGCGCTCCGACCCGGCGATGTACAGTGCGAGTTCCTCACAGAGGCGCTCGATCGACGCATCGTCCGGAAGTTGAACGTTCGACGGCGAGTCGCTGCGCACGGCTTCGCCGCCCGTGCCGATTGCGACGCGGAAATCCGGCAAGTTCGAATCGAATGCCAGGTCGCCGTAAGCGCGCGCGGCGCCGCGGCGGATGGTCGTCGTAATCCCGACGCGCGCCATCAGCTCCGCCAGGCGGTTGACGCGACCGGCGGTCGCCGGGCTTTCGTCGGCGTAGACGGCAATCTCACCGACCGCTGCGCCGCCGCGCAGCCCCGCCCACTGCCAGCACGTCTGATCCAGCGTCCACGGATCCTTCGCCGCGTCCACGTCGCGCGAGAACGGCCGGCCGATGACCGCGCCGCCGGTCTGATACACCGGCCGCAACCCCTCGGCGGCGAAGGGGAACTCGACGCGCAGAAGCTGGCTGCGGCCGCGCCAGTCGATGATCTCCGTGCGGCAGTCGATCCGCGGCGGACTGCTGCGCAGCGTGATCGTCTGGCGCTTGGTGAATTCGGGGTAGTCGGCTTCGATCGTCACGCTCTCGGCGGCTGACGCGCTGGTGTCGCCGCTTCGGTCAGAACGCGAGGCGCCAGCGAGCGCGGCCGGGAGAGACGCCCCGGAATCCGGCGAAACGGAGGCCGGCGCTGTCGCGAGGGGCGTTTCCGCCGCGGGCGCTTGCTGGCGCTGCGCGTTCTGAAATGCCGAAACGGCCGCCTCCGCGCCAGCGCGCGGAACAGATGCGCTCACCAGCCGGGCGCGAACACTTGTGCCGCTGCGGCGTTTTCCGGTTGGAGCCAGGTGCCAGGGCCCTTCGCCGTGGCCGGGGAGCGATTCGTATTCTTCGCAGAGTACGACATCGTTGCCTGGGCCGCGGAGCAGTTCGCGCGATTCGCGCTTGTCGAACAGGCTGGTGATCGCCCCGCCATGAGACAGCGCGACTCTCACGCGCAGGTCGTCGTTTTCGAGCGTGACGACGTCGCCGTCGATGGTCTTTTTCGGTTGTGGCGTCGCGAGCGCGAGCTCGCGCAGATTGACGAGCTTGTAGCCGATGCCGGGCAGGTCTTTGGTCAGGCACGCACGCAACTCGCCGTCCACTTCGACGGTGATTTCCGCGTCCCGCCGCACGCCGGTCGAGTTCCAGACGATGTGCGTCGGCGTTGCGGGTGGAACGGGCGTCTCGCCCGTCGCCGGGACGGGCGAGACGCCCGTTCCACCCGTCGCCGGGACGGGCGAGATGTCCGTCCTACCCGCGGCGGACCGGCCGGGGGCGGCCGGGCTACCATCCTGGCCGGGGGCGGCCGGGCTACATTCCAAATAGGCCAGCGCGCGGTCGCGAATCTGCGTGGCGATGTCCAGGCAATCGCGATAGGCGTAGAGCACGTCGATGTACACCTGATCCGACATCGACCCCGTCACGGCGTCATGATGGGCACAGAACAGAAGCTGCCGCCAGGCGCGGTCGATGCCGCGCCACGGGTAGTTCGCTCCCTCCAGCATCGCGATCGTCGCGAAAATCTCCGCGTCGCGCAGCGTCGTTTCGCACGCCCGCTGCGCCAGCTTCAGATCGGCGAACGACACCGGGCAGCCGGTGTAGATCGGGTTCATGTCGCGCGTAATCACCGGCACGACGATCTCTCGCCGCGCGATTTCCTGACGCACGGCCTCAAAATACGCCTCCGGCGTGCTGATGAGTGCCTTGGGCGAGAGGTACTTCGCGTTCCATTCGCGCACCGCCTGCCCCAGGTTCTCCATCGGGCGGATGAAGTCGCTGTGCATCGGCAGCATGACATGATGCGTCAGCGCCGGCCGTTTCAGGTCTTCGAACATCGCCGCCATCAGCGCTTCGCGGACGCCGGCGTCGTCGGGGGCGCGGTTCGTACCCGGCGCGAGCTTTTCGTACGCGTAGCCGTAGTGCCCGGTCATGTAGTGCGTCAGGATGTTCCGCCCGTCGGGCGACATCCAGAAGAACTCCGACGGGAAGTTCACCTGCTCGCGCGGGGCGCCCCACTGGTGAAACGGCCCGCGGGCGAACGCCCCGGCGGTGTGGCCGGTATCGACCATCACGCTCGGAAACGACGGGTCGTGGCCGAAGACGTCGCATTGCCAGAAGACCGACCCGTCGCCGCCGAGGATTTCCTTCTGGAAGAGTGTGCCGTAGACGGCGTTGCGGATGGTGGATTCGAGGCTGATGAGCGTCGATGAGAGCTCGTTGTACGTACCGCCGACGATGCTGATGCGGCCCTCGCGGATGCGTCGCAGCAGCTCGTCGCGCTGCTGCGGCCGGGCCTCCATGAACGTCTTGAGATAGGGAAGCTGGTGCAGCGCGGCCCTGTAATCCGGGTCTTTTTCCACCAGCCGCAGGTTTTCCTGCACCAGCGTCAACCCCGGCGCGACGTTGGAGGCCAGCTTGTAGCCCGTCTCGCAATAATGCGCCTGCGTGTTCCACCAGACCGGGTCGTAGTGGAAGCCGGGGATGAAGTGCATCACCCAATCGCGATCGGGCGGCGCGAGCGTGACGGTTGCCTGCGATTCGACACCGTCCGACTCGCGCAGAAGGATCGTGAGCGGCGTCTTGCCGTCGCAAAGTGACAGCGGGATTTCAACGGCGAGCGATTCACCCGAGGTGAACCTGCCGCCGGCGCCGCCGACATCCTGCTGCGACCGCGTCGCATTCTGCTCATCGAGCACACGAACGCGCAGCGGCGTTGCCAGCGCGCGGGTTGCGACGAGGTGAACGATCGCCTTCGAATCATCCTGCGGCCCGCGAACCAGCGACGTCGGCCGGACCTCGCTCGGAAAGACAGCCAGGAGCGCCACGAGTACGAAAACGTGCACGCGGAACCCTCGCGTTAGAGGCGTTCTGATTTTTCTGTAGCGTCGGACCGCTGCGTTCGACGCTGAAATCGCCGTCGGACACAGAGGTCCGACGCTACAATCGCCGTCGGACACAGAGGTCCGACGCTACAATCGCCGTCGGACACGGAGGTCCGACGCTACAATCGCCGTCGGACACGGAGGTCCGACGGCTTATCGCTCCAGCTTCGCAATCGGCGAGAGCTCGAGGATGAACGTCTTCTCGCCGTAGCCGGCGAACTTGATCGCCGCCCGCGTCTGTCCGTCGCCGGGCCGAATCCAGATCACCTGCCCCGGACCGTAGCGCTCATGCTTCACGAGCGTGCCCGTCTTCCAACCGGCGTAGCGTCCGCTGGGCGCAGCCGCCGGGATCGGCGGCTCGCCGTCGCCCAGCGAGCGACGCGTCGGACGGTCGGCGTCGATGAACGTCTGGTCAGGATCGGCGCCGCGCCGCAAGCCGCTCCGCGACGGCCAGGCCGGCGGCGCCGCGCGGCGGCGGCCGTCGCTCGCGTCGTAAAACGTGTTGTCCGGGTCGCCTTCGCTGCGGCCCGACTCGCTCCAGCGATGGCCGGCCGCCCCGGCCGCCGGCTGCCGCGCGCCGAAGTCTTCCCAGAGCGTCGCGTCGGGATGCTCGATCTCGCGCAGGAACTGCGAGCGCGAGCGGGGCGTCACGACGCCGCGCAGCAGGCGCTGCTCGGCGTAAGACACGAAGAGCTGCTGGCGCGCCCGCGTCAGGCCGACGAAGCACAGCCGCCGCTCTTCCTCGACGTCGTCGCCTTTCAGGCTGCGCTCGTGCGGCAAAAGGCCCTGCTCCAGACCGGTCAGAAACACCACCGGGAATTCAAGGCCCTTGGCCGCGTGCAGCGTCATCATCATCACGTTGCCGCGCGTCGGATCGACGCTGTCCTGGTCGCTGGTGAGCGCCGTGCGGCTCAGAAAGTCCGCCAGCGTCGGCTCCTCGGCTTCTTCTTCATAGCGCAGGGCCGCGGTGACGAGCTCCTGCACGTTGGCCAGGCGGTCTTCTCCTCCGTCGTCGCGCTCCTCGCGCAGCGCGTCTTCCAGGCCCGTTTTCTTCAGCACCACGCTGACCAGGTCGGCGATGGCGGTCTGCGGCACGGCCGCCAGGTTGTCAATCAGCTCGACAAACGCCGCCAGGCGCTTCGCGGCGCTCCGGAGCGACGGAATCAGGTCCGCCCGCCGCAGCGTGGCCGGCAGCGGCTCCCCGGCTGCGTCGGCGGCCTCGATCAGCCGGACGAGCGTCGCGTCGCCGATGCCGCGCGGCGGCTCATTGATGATGCGGAGCAGCGCCACGCGGTCGGCCGGGTTGACCAGCACGCGCAGGTAGGCCAGCACGTCCTTGATTTCCTTGCGTCCGTAGAAGGCGACGCCGCGCGCGATCTGGTAGGGAATCGCCCGCATCCGCAGCGCGTCCTCCAGTCCGCGCGACAGGGCGTTGACGCGATAGAAGATCGCGAAATCACTGTAGCTGCGGCCGCCGCGATGCAGCCGCTGAATCGTGTCGGCGATCTTCTCGGCTTCGTTGCGATCCTCGCTGAAGCGCCACAGGCGCACCGGCTCGCCGGGCGGATTCTCCGTCCACAGCTTCTTGGCCTTGCGCTTGCGGTTAAACCCGATCAGCCGGTCGGCCACGTCCAGGACGCGGGCGGCGGAGCGGTAGTTCTGCTCCAGCCGCACGACGCGCGCGTCGGGATAGTCGCGCTCAAACTCGAGGATGTTGTTCAGGTCCGCGCCGCGCCAGCCGTAGATGCTCTGGTCCGGATCGCCCGTGGCGCAGATGTTGCGATGATGCCTGGAAAGCGAGCGGGCGATGAGGTACTGGGCGTGGTTGGTGTCCTGGTACTCATCGATCAGCACGTAGCGGAAGCGGATGTTCAGCCGCTCGGTCACGTCCGGATGATCGCGCAGGACGATGGCCACGCGCATGAGGAGATCGTCGAAATCAACCGCGTTGCGCTGCTCAAGCATCGCCTCGTAGACCGCGTAGACGCGGGCCACGGCCTGCTCATCCAGGTGATTGGCGCGGGCCGCAAACAGCTCCGCCGAGTGCAGCTTGTTCTTGGCGTCGCTGATCTGCCAGACGATGCGCTCCGGATCCACCGTCTTGTCATTGATGCCGCATTGCTGCATCGCTTCCTTCACGCAGCGCAGCCGGTCCGCCTCGTCGTAGATTGAAAACCGCGCCTGCACCCGCGCCAGCGGTCCGAACTCGCGCAGCAGACGCACGCCCAGCGCGTGAAACGTGTGCACCCACATGCCGCGCGCCACGCCCAGCTCGCCGATGCGGCGCTTCATCTCGTCGGCGGCCTTGTTTGTAAATGTGATCGCCAGCACGCACGCCGGCGGCACTCCCGTCCGCACGAGCTGCGCCGCGCGGCGCGTGATGACGCGCGTCTTCCCGCTGCCCGGTCCCGCCAGCACCAGCAGCGGCCCGTCGCGATGAAGAACGGCTTCGCGCTGCGGCGGGTTCAGGTCGGTCAGCAGCGCGTCATGGGCGACAAGATGCGACATGCGGCTGCTATAGCGGTTTTCACAGCCTGCGGCAATGAATCCGCTTGCCCTGTCCCGGAAGAGTGTGCCCAGTCTTCCGGGCGGGCGGAACTTTTCCGAACCCGCCGGTAGAGTCGAGACGTGGCGCGGTGGTCTAGGCGCGGCCGATCGGTTTTCGATCCATGCGTCGGTCGGAGCCTCGCGGGCCGTGCCTTGCACCGTTTTCACGTCCAGATCACGTGCGGCGCCCCCCCCCGGCGGCGCTGGTGCCAGCAACCTCCGCGCACGCCCGCGCAGAGTGCTTGACGCGCGGCTGCCGCAACTGCATCATTATCCACTTAGGTAAGGTTCCGGGCGATACCCGTCGGCGCGGCGGGCCCGGAGCAGTGGTCTCTTTGCGGAGTGGTTTCAATGAACGATACGACAAATCCTCTTGCGAACATCGGAAGCTTGCTTGCCGGCGGCGGCGTCATCGGCCTGCTGGTGCTCGGCATCGTCATCTTTGTCCTGTGGCGCTTCTTCTTCAACGGCGGCAGCGGCGACTAGTCCGTCGAGGTTCACGAGAATCCGCGGAGCACCGGGCGGCCCCTCGGGTCGGTTGGTGTTCCGCTGCTTTTTGATTCGCGGGGCGCACGCGGCCTTCGCCCGGCTATCATCTTCTTAGACCTCGCTCTCGCAGGTCAGTCCGGAACACCAGGCTGCACCGCGGGACACGCCGGCGTACGGCGGCGAGATCCCTGTCTTCGGATGGCGCCCGCGATGGCCGACGGCCAGGCCGTGATTCCGCGCAGCACGCCCCTCTTCCCGCTTCCGGGCGTTGTGCTTTTCCCGCAGATGCTGCTGCCGCTGCACATCTTCGAGCCGCGTTATCGCGACATGATCGCGGACGCGCTTCAGGGCGACCGGATCATCGCCGTCGCGCTTTTGCGGCCGGGGTTCGAGCCCTACTACTACACCCGCCACGCACCGGTTTACGACGTGGCCGGCGTCGGCAGGGTCGTCGCCGCCGAACCCGCAGAAGAAGGCAAGTTCAATATCCTGGTGCAGGGGATCACGCGCGCCCGCGTTCTGGCCGAATCGACGCAGCGGTCCTACCGCATCGCGCGCGTCGAGGCCATTCCCCCTGAGTGCGGTGCATCCCCGGAAGTTGTTCAGGAGCGCGCGGAAGCCCTGCTGGAGCTTGTCAGCAATGAGCCGCGGCTCGATCTCTGCCGCGTGCGGCGCTGGCGCGAGCTGCTTTCCAACGATCTCACGCTCACCGACGCGATCGACCTGATCGCCGCCGAGCTGCCGGTCGAGGCTGAGTTGCGGCAGTGCTTCCTGGACGAGCGGCGCGTCGCCGAGCGGTTGTCGATGCTCATCGAGCAGATCAAGACGCTATCGGCCGTTGTGCAGACGCGCTTTCGCATGCCCAATGGGCGCTGGTGCGGGAACTGAACGCAAGAGGTCACGCGCGTGCGGCGAACTCGTCAACCGGCGTCGCCTTGCGGATGACTCGCGTCAGATCGGCGTCGGTGGGTTGAGCGGCCGCTGCCTGAAGCGACTCATCAACGGCTGCGACGATCGACTCGCCGCGCGACCGAAACCGGCCGGCCTCCGCCGCAGATCGACCGACGGCCGCCGCCAGCCGCGATCCGATTTCCTCCAGCTCCCGCTCGAGAGCCGCGCGCAGCGCGCCGGCGACGGTGCGCTGAAGCGACGGCCGCAAGCGGCGATCCAGCAGAAAGGGAGGCAGCCAGCTCACCAGCATCACCAACCCGCTGTGAACCAAGAAGGGCGTTCCGAGAAACGGCGCCTGACCGCGCGAGGCGTTGAAGTAGCCGACAATCGCCGTATAGGCGATCCACGCCAGCGCCGCGCCCGGCAGCGCCACGGTCAGGAACCCGGTGGCGCGCCGCGCGAGACGCTGAAGCAGGTCGCCTGGGCGGCTGAGCGCCACGCGCAGTTCATCTCGGGCAGCCGCCGTAACCGCCGCCGCCGCGTCTCGCGCGGGCTCAGCCAGTGCCGCCATCGCCGGCGCGGAGGGCAGACCGTCGAGCCGCAGCCGCGTTTCGGCCTGGTCCAGCGCCGAGCGGACCTTCGCCTCGGTCCACTCGTCCCACAGTCCGTGTGCTGCCGCCGCCAGCTCGTCCGCCGGAGTCAGCTCGCGCGGCTCCACCGATCGAGGATTACGCAGTGCGGCGGCCTGGCGGCGGATGGCGCCAACCACGCCCCCGTGCAAGGCGGCGATCCGCCCGGCGGAGGCCTGAATCACCCACGTGGCCCCGTCGGCGACAGCCGCCGCTGTCTTGCTCCACTGCGACCGCCACCAGATTTCGAACTGCTCCCACTTTTCTTCGTCGCCGCAGCGCTGAATCGCTCCGCTCAGCATCTCGCGCAGCTCGCGCAGTCGCGCCGCGCAGCCCAGCCGCGCCAATTCCTCGACCCGGTGTGCACTTTGCAGCGCCCGCACCCGCGCGAGCAGCTCGTCCAATTGGTCCGGCGACGGCAGCCGCGGCGTCTGCGAAAGGCCGCACGTGCAGAAGACGAGCGGATCGGCGAATTCAGCGCCGCGCAGGATCGCCGCGAAGTCCTCGCGCTGCCGCAGGTCGCCCTCGTCCCAGCGGTTCATGACGAAGATCCAGCCATGCCGCCCGCCGCGCTGCTGCAGCACGCGCCATCCGGGGTCGTCGCGATAGCGCTCCGGGCTGACGACGTAGATCACCAGGTCTACGTGCGGCAGCCAGGCGAGCGCCAGCCGGCGGTTGCTCTCCTCCACGCTGTCAATGTCGGGCGCGTCGATCCACGCGACGTTGGCCAGCGCGTCGCTGTGATGTTCGCGAATCTGCACCGATCCCAGCGGCAGCGCCGCGGGCAACTTCTCCGGCCGGGCCGCGGCCGGGACGTACAGCGTCACTTCGCGCGACGTCGGCCGCTGCACGCCCGTGCGCGCCAGCGCTTCACCGGCGATGCGATTCAGCAGGCTGCTCTTCCCGACCCCGGTCCCCCCGAAAAGCGCCGCCACTAGCGGCCGGGCGGCGCGCCCGGTGAACAGATCAGCGGGCGCGGCCTGCTCAATCGCCGCAAATTGAGACTGGTCCACGTCGCCGAGCCAGCCGGCCCGCACACCGTCGGAAATCCACTCTGCGGCCCGCGCGAAAAGCGCGTGGTACTCGTTCACGCACATCCCTCCGCTATCAGAGCGAGGGCGGCGTCGGCCGCCGCCAGTTCGCCGCGCGACAGCCCCATCACCCCTTCCCCGCGCAGGTTCTCCGCCGCCCGCTGCAGCGCCGGCGCCACCACCGCGTCCAGCAGGTCGCGCTGAACGGACTCGAGCTGCCGCGCCTTCAGTTTCGCGGCGGCGCGCGTAACGTATGTTCCGAGCGCGCCCTCGGTCAGCAGGCTCGTGAATGCCAGCATCGCCGGAGCGAAAATCAGGTCATTCACGCCGGTGCCGCCCGTCTTGATCGCCAGCGCGACGCCCGCCACGTCCGTGGTGGCCCGCGCCGCGCGAAGCGTGTTCAGCAGGGCCGGCCTGCGCCGCAGCGACTCGTACATCTCGTCCGCCGCCGCGCGAATTTCAACATCCACCCGCCGCGCGTGATCCGTGGCTGCGGCGGCGAACGTGCTCTTCAGGCCGTCCTGGCTGTCGGCCAGCGCGCGAAACAGCAGTTTCCAGAACGCCGCCTCGGCGCTTCGCCCATCCGCCCGCCGCGCCGATTCGCGCGTCAGCGCAGCCAGAAGATCATCCAGCACGTCCGAAAGCACCTGTCCCTCGACATTGGCGGTCCGCGCCACGCGGCCGTCAGCCCGCGCCGCCAGCAGCTCGCGCGCCGCCCGCCATAACTGCCGCGCCGGCCACGTCAGCGCCGCACGCACGTGCCCCAGCGCCGCCCCCACGCCGGGCAGCTCCAGCATCGCCAGCAGCGCGGCGCTGGCGCGGCGGAAACTGTCGTATCGCTGCGGGTGCTCCAGAAAGTCGCGGCGATAGGCTTCGACGCCGCCGGCCAGCGCCCCGCGAACCAGCTCGCGCCACGCGTCCGCCGCGGCGTGTTCCTGGCGCAGCGGCGCCGTCCATTCATCCCAGTGTGCCCGAATGAACTCGATCACGTCCGCCCCGGCGCAGCGCGTGGCGTCGCAGTCTCTCGACACAAGCGGCGCCACTGCCGCCAGCAGCTCCTGCGCATCCGCCGCACCCGGGGGAATGCCGTTCTCCCCCGTGACGTGCACCCGGAGCGAAACCACGCGAACCGTCGCCGCCAGATCGCCTGCTTCCGCGATGCGATCGCGGAGCGACGATTCGATTAGACCCTGATGCTCCGCCGCCAGCTTGTTAACGCAGATGACAATCGGCCGCCGCAGCCGCGCGACCAGCCGCAGAATCCGCCACGCCGCCAGGTCGGCGTATTTCTCCTTGCTCAGTACGAAGACATACGCATCCGCCAGCCCCAGCACCTCAAACAGACCGCGCCGGTAGCTCTGCGCCGCCAGCGAATCGAAGTCCGGCGTATCCCAAACAACGCAGTCTCCCAGGCCGCGCGACTCATCGAAAAGTCCGCCGCTTGCTGGCGGCGAGGCGGGCACGTTCTGCAGCGACCATGCGTCCAGTTCCTCACGCCGCAGGTCGTGCGGCGCGGTCCGGCCGCGGCCGCCGAACAGCCCGGCAATCCACGTCTCATCCGACGCGTCCGGGCAAAGCCGAAAGCCCTGCGGATGAACGGTGAAACCGGCCAGCGGGCTGACTTGCGCCGCCGGCGCGGCGACCAGCAGATTGGTGATCGTGCTCTTGCCGGTTTGCGTCGGCCCGATGACGGCGACCTGGGTCGGCCGGTCGGCGTGCGACAACGGTCCGTATCGCAGGGCGGCCTCGGCCAGCGTCAGCGACGCCTGCGGCCCATCCGCTGCCGTGCGACCGTCGGAAATCGCGGCACAGCGCTCGTGCGCCGCCAGCAGTTCCCGCACGAACGAGTAGACCGTTCGCAGGGAATCGGTGGCACGCGCGGTCCAGCCTGCCGTCGGGCTGTCGGGAGTTTGCACAACGGGGTATTCTGCCCGCGCTCGTCCGAATTCGACAGTCGGCGACGCGATCCGCGGATGGGCCGGCGGCAACGGAGAGAGAGAGTTGGCGATTCAGTTCACCTGCGTCGGCTGTCAGCAGCCGATTGAAGTAGACGATGAACACGCGGGCCGCGCGGCGGCCTGTCCCTATTGCCGGCACGTGGTGACCGTCCCGCAGGCGTCAACCCTGCGCCGCGATGAGCCGGTGGCCGCCCGGCCGCTGGGTGAACCACCGCCGGTCGCCGGCCCCGACGCCGATGAACTCGCGGCCCTGAAGCTGCTGGAGCTGCGCGAAAGCGCGTCGCGCGAGGAGCTGCGCGGAGCGTGGAGGAGCAAATCAGAAGCCTGGCATCCCGAGCGCGCCCCGGAGGCCCGCAAGGACGAGTACTACGAGCGATATCGCGCCTTGCAGGCCGCGTTCGACTGCCTCAGCCGAGCGCACAACGAAGGCCGACTCCCGCGCGGGACGCCGCCGTCCCCACCGCTTGAACGCTCTGAGTCCGGCTCACTTTCGCCCGACCGCTATGCGCCGATCGGCCCGCCGCCCCTGCATGTCGGCCCGCCGCCCGATGCCGCGTCCCGCGCCGCCCGGACCTACGGCCGCCGGGCGCTGGTCTGCTCCGCCCTCGTCGCCGTACTGATCAGTGTTCTGGCGGTCCGCTGGGCGATCGCCACGGTCAACCACCTGCCACCATCCATGGATCCGGCTGAAATGCAGCAGTACGTGCAGAAACCGGAAGTCCAGAAGGCGATCCTGCTCGATCTGCAGAATGACAAGTGGTTCGCCGGCGCCCGCGTCGGCGGCGCGTTCTTCGGGCTTGTGGGGGTGGTGCTTGCGATCGTCAGCCTGCGCTGCGGCGGACGGCGAAGCCTGGCCGCCATCGTCAGCCTTGTCATCTGCGCGCCGGTGGCGCTGTGTTGCATGGGGGATCTGGTGGCCATATTCGTTTCGTCAATGATGAATTGAGGCCGGCCGGTATTCGAGCGTGCAGCGCTTCGCCGCCAGCGTCCCAAGCGACCCGTCGGCAAGCCAGCGGCGCCCGCCCTCATCACCGAGAACATGCGCATCCAGGAACGCGGTCGTCGCGGCGCAAATCCACGAGTGATGCGCGGGGTCGGCCGTCGAGCGGGCCGCGATGCGCAGTCCGCTGACATCCGTGAATGAGTAATGGTGGGCGCCGTCTATCAACATCATGTAGGCGTCGGCGAGTGAGATGCCCAGAAACGGGTCCCAGCGCCAGCGCAGCGGACGCTTGCCGGGCGGCTCGTCGCGCGTTCCGGTCATCAGCAGGCAGGGTTTGTCGATCTCGCTCCACGCGTCCGCCGCCGCTCCGAGCGTCCCCGCGCCGCTCGGTGACATCGCAATCGCCGCCCGGACACGCGAATCGCGGAAAGTCGCCGCCGGGCCGCGGCCCAGTTCAACCCGTTGCCCGACGACGGCCAGAGCGGTGTACGCCCCGAACGAATGACCGGCGACGGCGACGCGCAGCGGATCAACCAGCGGAGCGAACGTGTCATGCCGCGCGATGTGGTCGATAATGAACGACACGTCCAGCGGACGATGCCGCAGGTTCTCCGGGTCGGATGTGAAGCGCCGCACGGCAACGTCCAGCGGCTCGTTCACCGCGCGGAACGCGGCGGTGTCGCTGCCCGCATGCTGCACGTGGATCACCAGCCAGCCGCGCGCCGCCAGGTGTTCCCCGAGAAATGCGTACCCGTCGCGCGAGCCGCCCAGGCCGTGACTGAAGACCAGCAGCGGCAGGCGGCGCGCGTCGGAAATCGCGTCTCCCGGCAGCCGCAGGCGGACCGGCACGTCGCGCCCGCGGCGCGCGTCGTGCCACGTCTCGGCGTGAACGGCCGCGGGGAATATCGTCCGCAGGGGGTCGTATGCCGGCATTAGTCGTGCCTGACTATATCGCACCGCAGAGCCGAATCGTCCGGGTGAAGCGGGCATCTTGCCCGTTCCCCAGACCGCAGGGACGGGCGAGACGCCCGTCCCACCCGAATGTCCACAGCCTCAGACGCGCGTCCCACCCTTGGTCATTTCGCCCGTCCCACCCGCGGTTCTTTCGCCGCTTCGCCGCCCGGCTAAGATGCGCAGATTCATACAGGAGTCCGCACGTGAAGATCGTCCGCGATCCCTCGGTGTATCTGGTCGGCCGGCAGACGACCGACGCCGCCGCCATCGAGCGGTTTCTGGCCGACCATCAGGCGAGCTGGTCGACCGACACCGAAGTCGGCGCCGAAAAGCTGTGCGAGATCGCCGGCCGGGTCTGCTACATGTCGTTTGGGAAAGGCCGAAAATCCAGCGCCGAGTACCTGGGCAACATCATCGAGATGGCCCACGGCTCGGTGCTCGAACACGCAGTCTGGAACTTCGTCATCACCGGTGTCTCACGCTCCTTCACGCACGAGCTGGTGCGGCACCGGGCCGGGTTCGGCTACTCGCAGCTTTCGCAGCGATACGTGGATGAGAGCACGGCCGACTTCGTCGAGCCCGAGTGCATCGCCGACGACCCGGAGCTGCACACCGTCTGGCTCGAATCCGTCCGACAGTCGCACGAAGCCTATATGAAGCTGGTCGAAGGGCTGGCGCGGCGCTTCGCAAGCGAGCCGTCCGCGACGCTGCGCCGAAAGCTGGCCCGCCAGGCGGCCCGCAGCGTGCTGCCCAACGCGACCGAAACGAAGATCTTCGTCACCGGCAACGGCCGCGCTTGGCGGCACTTCATCGAGGCCCGCGCCAATGAGCACGCCGAAGTGGAGATTCGAAAGGTCGCCGTCGCGATCCTGCGCGTGCTGCAGAAGGAGTCGCCCAATCTGTTCGGCGACTACACCATCACGACGTTGGCCGACGGCTTGGAGATCGCCTCGACCGAGCACCGCAAGGTCTAGGCTGATTGTGAGATGTGGTATGGGCTTCCACCCGGTAAATCCGCCGCCCGACTTGCAGCCGGTTGCGACGCAGGCCCGCCCGCCGCGGGCGCCGCACGGATGGTTCGCCTGGGGGGTGAGTGTTGCGCTCATGGCGGTCTGCGCGAGTGCGCCGCGCGCCGTGGCGGACTGGGCCGACATCTATCTGACGAACGGCCTGGTCTTGCGGGCCGAAATCGAAGAGGAGGCCGACGCCGTCGTGATCCGCAACGAGGCCGGCACGGCGCGCATCTTGCGAGCCGACATTCTCCGGATCGAGGTGCTGCGCGACTTGCGGCCGGCGGCTTCGCAGCCCGGCGCGCCTCCGCCGCAGGCCACACAATCCCGGCCATCCGCAGCGGACCGGCAACCCAAATCCGCGCCGCCCGCCTCTCAGCCCACCGCATCATCCGCAGCGGCCGACGACGACGAGCCCGTCCCGGATGACGAACGGCCGCGCGACGGCGCATTTCCGCCGCCCCCGTTGCTGACGCCGCGCGACATTCAGCGTTTGCGGATCAACGAGCTGAAGCTGAGCGGCCCGCCGGAGAAGGTCCGCGTGCGGCTCGGCGAGCGCGGCCAGAAGACCGACCTGGCCAAGCGCGTGCAGCAGGAGCTGGAGCAGCAACCAAGCGCCGACTCGCAGATCCTCCGCGTGCTCGCCCGCGGCGAGCCGCACGAAAAACTGCAGGCGATCGTCAAGGCCACCGGCGCGGCGCACGCAGACGAAATCGAAATCCAGAGCGATCCCGAGGCGTTCGCCCTGTTTCGACAGCAGATCGTGCCGCGCGTGATGCGCGGCTGCGCCCGCTCCGGCTGTCACGGCGGGGCCGAGGCACAGGCATTTCGGCTGCCCGCGGCCAGCGCCAGCAATGATGCGGCGGTGTACACCCTCTTCGCGATGCTCAACGAAATCAATCCCGGAAGCGGGGCGCTGATCGACCGTGCCGCGCCGGACCAGAGCCGGCTGCTCACTTTCATGCTCCCGGCGGCAGACAACCCGGCCCCCCATCCGTCCGTCGGCGACCGAAAGTTCACGCCGGTGCTGAAGGGGCGCAACGACCCGCAATTCGCGCTGATCGAGTCGTGGATCGCTTCGCTGCGCCGCCCGCGGCCGGACTACGGATTGGAATACGTCATGCCGTCGCCACCGCCCGGAACCAAGCCGTAAGCCGTCCCTGCTCCAATAACATGTGGCCATCTGAAGAACCTCGCGATTGCCTCCCGCGAAAACGATGACGACGCCGGGTCGATTCCGCCACGCCGCGCCGCCTATACTCTTCTGACGGTCCGTCGCCTTACCCCGCGGCGGCTCTGAGAGTACGCCATGAAAAACGCGCGCCGTTTCGCCGCAAATCTGATCCTGCCCGCGCTCCTTCTCGGTTCGCCGGTGGCGCGCGCCGGCGGGCGGGCGTTCATGCTGGCGCTCAGCTACGACGAAAACGCCGTGCTCGAGGTCCACGCCGACGGATCCGTCGGCGATGCGATCCTGAACGGCAGTGACGGACTGGGCGGCCCGTTCGGCGCCAGCGCGATCGTGCGCGGCCCGGATGACTGCCTTTACATCGGAAACTTCGACAGCCTCGAACTGCTGCGCATCTGCGGCTCACCGCCGCAGGTCACGGTCCTGGCCGACGGCGCCGACGGACTGAACACTCCCGACGGCCTGGCGCCCGGAACCGACGGCGAAATCTACGTCGCTAATCGCTTCTCGCGGAACATCCTGAGGGTTGACCCGAACGGCGACGTTTACGAAGTCGATGCGCTCGACGGCCGGCCGATGTGCATCGTCGCCGCCCCTGGGTGGCTCTTCGTGGCCGACGACCTGGGGAATATCTTCGGCTACGACGCCCAGACGCCGTCGGAGCGCGTGCTGATCGCCAACATCAGCGACGGTCTGGCGGTCGGTAACGTGGCGCTGGCCGTCTCCGCGGACGGTGGGACGCTCTATCACCTTGATGCCGGCGTCCTGCGCGCCATCCCGGCGCTGGGCGGACCGGCCGAAATCCTGGCGTCCGGCATGGGCGGCGCCGACGAAGGACTGGCCGTTCTCGAACGCGCCGGCGGCCGGCTCCCGCCGCTCTTTTTTGCGGCTGATTTTGCCGGCGTGATCTACCGCTTTGCGCCGGGCGGCGTCCCGAGCGTGTTTTCGACGGGCGTTCCCGGCGTCAGTGGAATGCTGCTTTCGTCCTGCGGCGAACTGCTGACGTGCGACTCCAATTGCGACGGGTCGATCGACGTGCTCGATATCAACCCCTTTGTAACGGCGATCATCGACCCCGGCCTGTATCTCGAGCAGTTCCCGGCCTGCGATTGGCTCTGCAACAATGACATCAACTTCGATGGGGCCGTGAACGTGCTTGATATTTCCGGGTTCGTCGACTGCGTGCTGGGGGAATAGCCGGCATTGGGTGGGACGGGCGTCTCGCCCGTCCCGGCGCGACGGGCGAGACGCCCGTCCCACCCATCACGAAGTCCTCACCAGCCGTCGCCTACGCCTTGCGGAGCGCTTCGAGAATCGGCACGCGCGCCGCCTTAATCGCCGGCACGAGCGCTCCGGCCACGCCCACCACCGTCGCCAGCGCCAGCGACGACAGCGCCACGCCGGGCGTGACACGCAGCTCGAACGCCAGCACCGTCCAGGTCGTGTCGGACAGGAAATCCTGGCGCGACCCGTTCAGCAGCCCGCCCAGCGCCAGCCCAAACACCGCCGCCGCGAGGCAGAGAATCACCGACTCAATCACGAACGACGCGACGATGACCGCCCGCGAGAAACCGATGGTGCGCAGCATGGCGATCTCCCGTCGCCGTCCGTCCACGGCGGCGTACATCGTGTTGGCCACCGCGAAGACCGCGCCGATCGACATGATGAATACCAGGATGCCGGTTACCGCCACAATTTGCCGCGTTTTTGCCAGCAGGTCGGCGTAATACGCCGTTTCCAGCCGCGGCAGAAGCTGCACGGTCGGGCCCTTGATGTAGGCCATCGCAGCCGGCGCCGACGCGGGGTCATCCAGCTTGACCACGATCGTTGAGGCCAGCGAGCGGGCGTAGGAGTCGGCGATGGTCGAGCGCGGCGCCCACAGCTCGCTCTCAAACGCGCTTCCGCCGCTCTCAAAAATGCCGACGATCTCGCAGTCGCGGTTGCCGAAACGCCCCAGCTTGATGCGGCTGCCCAGCGTCAGGCCTTCGTAGCGCTCAGCAGCCGCCTTGCCGACGATCACCTCCAGCAAGCCCGGTTCGAAGCAGCGCCCCTCGACGATCTTCACTTCATCGTGCACGGACAACCCCACCAGGTCGATCCCGCGCACCGCCACATTCGCCATCGCCCCGCCGCCGCGGCGCGGGATCGAGGTCTGCACGCAGATTTCCTGGCTGATCAGCGGGCGGCCGTCCGGCCCGATCGCCGCGCCGGGCGTCTGCATGACCTGCACACACTCGCTGGGGATGATGATGCTCGTGCTCTCGGCGGTGGCTCCGGGCTTGAGCACCAGAATATTGCGCGAAGAACCGCTGGCGACCAGCGACGCGCCGATGCCGGCGGAAAACGAGAGTAGCACCGCCAGCACCAGGACGACGACCGTGACGACGGTGAAGGTCAGTCCGGAGCTGACCTTGCGGGCCAGCAGATTTCGCCAGTTGTACGAGAGGGGAAGCGCCATTCCAGGATCCCTTGTAGGGTGGGTTGAGCGAAGCGAAACCCACCGTCCCCGCTACCGTCCTAACGTCCCTCTGACTCCACCTCGAGCGCCGCTCGCCTCGCCGTCACCCGCCCCAGCAGCACCACCGCCGTCACGATCATCCCGCCGCCGATCAGCATTACGACCGGCCGCGTCTGCGATCGAACGAAAATGTACGCCGCCGGATACCGTCCCAAAAGGTCATCCACAAATCGCGTGATTTCCGGCACCACCGCGTCCGCAGCCGACGGCGCCGGCGCGGCCGGCGCCGCAGCGGCCTCGGGCGTCGCAGGCGGCGCCGCGACCGGCGGCGCGGCGCCGAATTCCTGGCGGTAGAGCCGCTCCACGTACGCCGCGTCGGTCTGGATGTGCTCGATTTGTTTCTGAATCACCACCAGGCGCTGCTCGACCTGCGCCAGCGAAGTCTGCATGGCGGCCAGCCGCTCGCGCTGCGCCACGTATTCAAACCAGGGCGGCAGCAGAACGCACGGCATGAGCACGGCGCCGCCCACCAGCGTCATGATCCAGAACAGTAAACCCGCGCCGCGGGTGGAACCTTGCATGACGCTCTCGCCTGAACCGCGGCGACCAGCCCGAACCGTTCCCGTCCCGAAGCAGACAAAGTCCCACCACAGAGGCACAGAGACACGGAGAATACGCGATGGCGTGAACGGGGGACATGGGGCGCGCGAAACGCTCCAGCCTCCGCGCGCCCAGTGTCCCTTTGTCCCTCTATCCCGCGCCAACGCATTCCCTGTGCCTCTGTGCCTCTGTGGTTATGCACTCCTGTTCCAGAACGCCGCGCCGAACACCGCCTCGGACCCCAGCTCTTCTTCAATCTTCAAGAGCCGATTGTACTTGGCGATGCGGTCGCTGCGGCTGGCGCTGCCGGTCTTGATCTGGCCGCAGTTGGTCGCGACCGCCAGGTCGGCGATGGTCGAGTCCTCCGTCTCGCCACTGCGATGGCTCATGACGGCGGAAAAGCCGTTGCGCATCGCCAGGTTGACGGCCGAGAACGTCTCCGTCAGTGAGCCGATCTGGTTGATCTTGACCAGGATGGCATTGGCGCAGCGCTGTTGGATGCCGCGCGAGAGATACTCGACGTTGGTGACGAACAGGTCGTCGCCGACCAGTTGCGTCTTCTCGCCCATCTCGCGCGTCAGCTTGGCCCAGCCGGCCCAGTCGTTTTCGGCCAGGCCGTCCTCCAGGCTGCGGATGGGATACTTGGCCGCCCAACTCTTCCACAGGTCGATCATTTCGTCGCTGGTCGCGAGCCGATCGGGATTCGACTTGAAGAAGCGGTACTTTCCCGAAGGCTTGTCCCACATCTCGCTCGCGGCCGGGTCCAGCGCGATGAAGACGTCCTTGCCCAGCGCGTAGCCTGCTTTTTCGACCGCGAGGGCGATGACTTCCAGCGCCTCGTCGTTGCTCTTGAGGTTCGGCGCAAATCCGCCCTCGTCGCCCACGGCCGTGTTGTAGCCCTTCTTTTTCAGCACATCTTTGAGATGGTGAAAGACCTCCGCGCCGATGCGCAGCGCCTCGCGAAAACAAGGCGCGCCCCAGGGCTGAATCATGAACTCCTGAAAATCCACGTTGTTGTCCGCGTGCTTCCCGCCGTTGAGGATGTTCATCATCGGCACCGGCAGCACGCGGGCCGACGCCCCGCCCAGGTAGCGATACAGCGGCAGCCGGCTTGAGACCGCCGCCGCCCGCGCGATCGCCGCCGAAACCGCCAGAATCGCATTGGCCCCCAGCTTGCCTTTGTTCGCCGTGCCGTCCAGCTCGATCATCCGGCGATCGAGGGCTTCCTGGTTGCGTGGGTCCTGTCCGCGCATGGCGGGGGCGATGATGTCGGCGATATTGCGGACGGCCCGCAGCACGCCTTTTCCGAGATAGCGCGACTTGTCGTTGTCGCGCAGCTCGACGGCTTCGTGCTCGCCGGTGGACGCGCCGCTGGGCACCATGGCCGAGGCGCAGACGCCGTCGGACAGGGAGACGTCGGCTTCGACGGTCGGATTTCCGCGAGAATCGAGCACTTCGCGGGCACGGATGGCTTCGATGCTGAGACGCTGACTCATGTTGATGATCCCTCTGAGAGAAGGTCGTATGCATCGCACGCGGCGCGGGCGGATCGGGGGCGCGAGGGGCGAGGGATAGAGGGATTACTGGCGCGCAGCTCCGAGAGCCACCCCGCGCGCCGTTTGTCCCCATATCTGGCTAACCCGGTCTCTCGCATTCTCTGTGCCTCTGTGTCTCTGTGGTTGTTTTCGCTTTCGCAATCACTGCCCCGCCAGCTTCGGCAACGGCGGCGGCGGCAGGTCCTTGCGCACCTGGGCCGTGCTGACGACGTATCGCTCCGGGCCGGCCGCCTCGGCGTAAAGCACCACTTGCACATCGTCGCCAACCTGCACCGCGTCGATCGGCCGCAGCAGGTCGTTGACGTATATCTCCGAGTCCTTCGTCACGACGCAGGTGATCACGTGGTCGTGCAGCGCCGCCTGGCGCGATTGCGTCACGCGCACCGACCACTCGCCGTTTTCGAGATTCCGGTCTTCCACGCGGCCCCAGCAGGTTTCAAACGCACTCGGCGGCGTCAGCCTCTGACAACCGGCGATCACGAGCGCAGCCGCCGCCGCGGCCATGACGCGCAATCCGCGTGCGATGCGGGGCGCGACCGGCGCCGCCGTCCGAGGCAGTATCAAGTCGAGTGTCCCAAGTTCTGCGGACATTTGCCGTTCATTCTAGGCCGCCACCCGCAATCTCGCGACGGATTCGAAAGCGGGCAACCAGAGGGTGCGTCACGGCCGGCCCGGCGGGATTCTGACCGGCTCGGCGGGCACATCTGTCCGAACCCGCCGCGCCAAGCGGCGGGGTGACGTCCCGAGCCTACGCGGCGCTTCTCGCCGTCGTGGGTCACCCCGCCACTTGGCGCGGCGGGTTCGGAAAAACGACCCGGCCGGTGCGGCGTCGCGCGAACGGCGGCGTTTCGCAGCGCTACGGCCCGCCCGGCGTATCCGCGATCTTCTTCAGCGTCGCCTGAATCGCCGCGTCCAATTGCGGCTGCCGCCCGGCGGCTTCGTCGGCGGGCGTCTCGGCGATGATGACGTCCGGCTTGGCGCCGTGGTTCTCCATGTCTGTTCCATCGGGCAGATACCAGCCGCGGCCGGGCATGCGGATCGACGCGCCGTCGATCAGCCGGTATGCCCCGGTGCTGATCACCGCGCCGAAAGTCGTCATCCCCACCAGCGGACCGCGCTTCAGCGTCTTGAACGCGTGCGAGATGATCTCGGCGTTCGAGTAACTGTATTGGTTGCACATCATCGTGGTCGGCTTCGTCCAGGCGTAGAAAATCAGCCGATCCTGCGGATAGCCCGCCGCTCCGCCGCGGCCGATGGTGTAGGCGTGCCGCTTCACGCTCAGCACCGCCATCACCCAGTCCGCCGTCCAGCCGCCGCCGTTGTTGCGGACGTCGATGATCAGCCCCTCTTTCCCATTTGCCGCCGCGTAGAGGTCGCGCTCGAAGACGTGAAACTCCGGCTCGCCCATGCCGCGGATGTGCAGGTAGCCCAAGCGGCCGGCCGACTTCTCCTCGACGTACTTGCGGTTCGCTTCGACCCAGGCGTCATACTGCAGCGCGTCAAACTGGCCGCCGGAGATCGGGCGAATCACGATCTCAATCGGCTTGTCGGCGCCATCGGGCTGGGAGGCGGAGCCACCGGGGTCCATGGGCGAGGTGGGTGGGGTGGCTGGAATGGGTGGGACGGGCGTCTCGCCCGTGCCCGCTGGAGTCTGGACGGGCGGGACGCCCGTCCCACCCGATTCGCTGCTGGCCGGCGCCGTCGCCGCTTGCGACGAGCTGGGCTGCGTCGCCGGCTTCGGACGCTCCGGCGACGGCTGGATTTCGAGGATGATCGGATCGTCCACGGCGTTAATCAACGCCCGATCCAGCGGCGCATCCGGCCCAACCTCGACGCCGCCGACTTTCAGCAGCACGTCGCCGACATAGAGCCTGCTCTCGCTGCGATCGGCCGGGCCTTGCCGGACGATCGACGCGATTTTCAGGCCCGGACCGGGCCAGGTTTGATCGACGAACACGCCCAGGTAGCCGATGCGCTCCGGCGATCCGCCGCCGGCCGGGCCCGAAATGCCCATGTGCGAGGCGTTCAACTCGCCTTGGAGCATGTTGAAGACCTCGTTGAACTCAAACGTCGTGTGCGTCTTCAGGGCCAGCTCGCGGTACTTCGCCGCCAGCCGCGACCAGTCCAGCCCCTTCATGGTCGGGTGGTAGAAGCGCAGCAGCAGCGCCCGGGCGGCGTCGTCGAATTTCTGCGCCGCTTCCGCCGCCAGATCGATGTTCATCTTCGCCCGGAAGTCGTGCGCGTTCGCGTCGGCCCCGCCGGGCTTGCACGAATTCGGCACGCCCGTTTTGAGGTAGAAGAGCCGTTGCCCGTCGAGGCCCCAGTGCAGTCCGCCGGCCGCGCCACCGAGCGCCTTTTTCAGCTCCTCTCCGTTCCACTTCACCTGGTACAGGTTCGGCTCGCCCTCGTGCGCCGACGTGAACGCCAGCAACCCGCCGTCGGGCGAAAGGGCAAAGCCGCTCTGATCGCCCGGAAGAGACGTGACGCGGCGGATGCGCTTCCAGGCGGTATCCAGCTCGTACTCGAACTTCTCCTCCGGCTCTTTCTTCTCGTCGTCCTTCTTGTCCTCGTCCTTCTTGTCGCCTTTTTCCTTCTTCTCGTCCTTGTCGCCATCGTCCTTCTCGGCGCTCTCCTCGCGGGTCGGAGCCGCGGCCGGCTGCGAGTCGGCGGCCGCTGATGACGGGGACGACTCCGGCTGCGAGGCCGGCTGCGTCTGGGGCGGCTCACCGGCGAGGACGATCTTGCCGCTCGCGTCGCACTTCTTCAGCGGCTTGCGCTTCTTGGCCTTCTCTGCCGCCTTCTCGAAATACTCCAGCATCTCCGACGGCGACTTCTGATCCAGTTGCGGCGAGAGGAACACCATGTACAAATCGAAATCGCTGCCCACCCGCCGGCTGCCAAACGCGAGCATCTGGCCATCGGCCGACCACTGCGGGCTGCCGTCGTTGTCCGGGTGCCGCGTGATATTCACCGCCGGCCCGGTCCCGTCGGCGGGGATGATGTGAATGTCGGCGTTGTACTCGGCGTCCTCGATCTCGTATGCGATCCACTTGCTGTCCGGCGACCAGCGAAAGCTCGGCTGATTCCAGCTTTGCACCAGCACCTGCTCGGTCCCGGATTTCAGTTCACGCACGATCAGGTCGCCGCGCAGCCGCGAAAAAGCCAGGTGCTTTCCGTCCGGCGAGACCTGCGGCCCGAATTCGGGATCGGCATTGTCGGTGACGCGCTCGATCTTGAAGCGCAGCGAGTCGCAGAGCGCCTTGGGCGGCGTCTCCGCCGAGGTCGCGCGGTAGAGGTCCTCCTGCCCGGCCTGGTCCGACACGAAAAAGAGCGCCTTGCCGTCGGGCGACCAGGTCACGTCGCGCTCGCGGGCGATGGCGCTGGTGACCCGCCGCGTCGGCCGCTTGGCCTCCGTCTTGATGACAAACAGCTCGCCGTGCACGACCAGCGCGATCTCCTTGCCGTCGGGCGAAGCTTCGGCTTCGTCCGCGTCGCGGGCGAACGTGCGCAGGTCGAGCGGGCTGCGCGGCGTGTCGCCGCCCGCCGTCACGCCCAGCGCCCGCGGCGGCCCGTCCGGCAGGCTCATCACATAAAGCCGGTCCCAGTGCGTGAAGACGAGCGTCTTGCCGTCGGCGGAAACCGCGTAGTCGCGGACGTCGTCATCGGTCATGCGCGTGACCTGCTTGGCCTCCGGTCCGTCCGTGGGCTGATGCCAGACGTTCACCGTGCCGCCGCGATCCGACAGGAAATAGACGCCCCGGGCACCAAGGTCCCAGCTCGGCTCGCTGTCGTTGCCGTCGAATGTCGTGAGCTGAGCGAAACTGCCGGCGGCCGCGTCATGCATCCACAGCTCGATCGCCGCACTGCCGCGATAGCCGCGCCGCCACCACGGCGCATTGCCGCGGGCGAACACGATCTTCTTCCCGTCGCCGCTGACGCGCGCGTCGGCGGCGTGGCACTCCATCACGCGCGTCGGCTGGCCGGCGTCGATCGAAACGCGATAGACCTTCGGATCCCAGAAGACCTGCCCCTCCTTGCGTGAATGGAAATAAACGAACTTGTCGTCCGGCGACCAGTCGGTCGGAATTTCGCTCTTGTCGCCGAACGTAAGCCGCCGCACGTCGCTGCCGTCGCGGTTCATGACAAACACGCTGGCTGCGCCATGCCTGCCCGAAGCGAACGCGATCAGCCGCCCGTCGCGCGACCAGACCGGGTTCGTATCATGCTCCGGGTGGGCGGTGAGCCGCGTCGCCGCCCCGCCCGTCAGCGGTACGGACCAGATGTCGCCGGCCCAACTGAACGCCAGCGTCTGGCCATCGGGCGAAAGCGCCAGGTGACGGGCGAAGACGACTGGCTCGGCGACGGCGGCGGTCGCCAGGAGGAGAGCAGCGAAAGACACAATCGTCCGAGGATGAGCCGAAAGGGCTCGGGTAATCGACTTGGCGGGCATGTTGACCTCAGTGAGCTGATCCGCGGCGCTACGCCGTCGCCGGCGATACAGGGGCGGTGATTCTACGACACCGGCGGCCAGTCCAGTAGCGGCGGGATGACGCGCTCTGTCCGAACCCGCCGCGCCAAGCGGCGACGCGCCGCGCTGTCGGAACCCGCCGCGCCAAGCGGCGGGGTGGCGCGCTCTGTCAGAACCCGCCGCGCCAAGCGGCGGGGTGGCGTCCCCGGCCTGTCGGCGTCCGATCGCACGCGGCCGTCACCCCGCCGCTTGGCGCGGCGGGTTCCGAAAGACGCCGCCGATCGCACGCTAAAACGGGAAGCGCCGCGAGCCGGCGCGGCGCGCTCGTCGGGATTTGTCGGCGGGCGGTTTTCCAGCGCGCCGGGCTGGGGCTAATCTATCTGGTTCACGGCCGGTCCTTCGTTTGCGCTTCGAGTGCGGAGCAGCGACGGGCCGCTCCAGGACGGATGACATGCGGAAATGGGTTCTCCTGCTCGTGGTCGTGGCGCTCGTGGCCGGCGGATGGTACCTGGCGCGCACGTTCTGGCGCGTCACCCCGCTGTGGGCTCAGCCCAAGTTCGGCAAGGTGACGCGCGGCGACATCCGCGTGCCGATCACGGCGGCGGGTCTGATCCAGGCCAACCAGGAAATCGAGATCAAGTCGAAGGCCTCCGGCGAAGTGATCGACGTCCCGGTGCGCGAGGGCACGTTCGTCGCGGAAGGGGCGGTCCTGCTGGTGCTGAAGAAGGTCGACGAACAGCGGACGGTGGACCGGGCGCAGGCGGAGCAGGACCGCGCGACGGCGCTTCTGGCGCAAGCCAAGGTCTCCATCGAAAGCGCCAAGGCGGCGATCCTGGGCGCCGAGGCGGATGTAAGCCGCATGGAGGCCGAGCTTGCCATGGCGCTGTTCGAGCGCGACAAGGTCCGAGACCTGGCCTCAGACGGCCGAGCCGGCGAACAGGACAAGGTCAACGCGGAGCAGCGCTACAACGTCTCGGCGGCCACCAAGCGCTCGGCGGAAGCGCAGCTTGCGTCGGCCCAGAGCCGCATGAATGATTCTGAGCAAGTAGTCAAGCTGCAGGAAGCCGCGGTCCGCATCGCCACCAAGCAGCTCGAAGACGCCCAGGAACGGCTGCGCGAGACGACGATCTACGCCAAGCAGCCCGCGATCGTCACGGATGTCACGATCGAAAAAGGAATGCTGGTGCAATCGGGCACGGGCTCGTTCACCGGCGGCACGATCCTGATGAGGCTCGCCGATGTATCGAACAAGAAAGTCATCGCGCGCGTCGATGAATCGGACTTCGGCCGCATTCTGAATATCTCGCCCATCGACGCGCTGCCCGACCTGCCCGGCCTGCGCGAGGCGGTCAAGGCCGGGGTTCAGACCATTGCCACGCGCAGCGGCACGGTGAAGTTGCTGGTCGACGCCTTCCCCGACGATGAATTTGAAGGCAAGATCGACCTGGTCGAGCCGCAGGGCAAGCTGAACGTCGGCTCCTCCATCATCCAGTTCGACGTGCACGTCACGATCTCCGACGCCAAGGGCGACAAGCTGCCGCTCGGCGCTCAGGCCCAGGTGGAGTTCACCGTCGAAAGCGCGATCAATGTCATGCGCGTGCCCAGCGAGGGCGTCAAAACGCTCCAGGGCCAGCGCGGCGTCTACATCAGCGTCCCGCCCGAGCCGGGCTCGAACGAGCAGTGGGGCAAGCGCTTCGTCCCCTGCCGCTTCGGCGTGACCGACGGCGAAGTGACCGAAGTCGTCAGCGTGCAGGGCGAACACAAGCTGGAGGTCGATCAACTGGTGTATACGAAGCTGCCGGTCGTGCCGTCGAATGATGACGACTAGTGTTCCGTCACCTGACAGTCTTCTCGTGGGGAGCATCGGCGTCCCGCCGGTGCGCACCGGCGAGACGCCGATGCCCCCCTCAATCGAGATCGTGACGGCCGGTGAGCCGATTTGCGAGGAGAGACTGACGCCTTGCCCCTGATCGAGATTGTCAACCTTACCAAGACCTATCGCATGGGCGACACCGACGTCCACGCGCTCGACGGCGTCAATCTCAACATCGAGAAAGGCGAGTTCGTCGCCATCACCGGCCCCTCCGGCAGCGGCAAGAGCACCATGATGCACCTGATCGGCTGCCTCGACCGCCCCACGCTCGGCCGCTTCGTGCTCAACGGCCACGACGTCAGCAACATGTCCGACCGCGAGCTGGCCCGCGTGCGCAACGAGCAGATCGGCTTCGTCTTCCAGACTTTTAACCTGATCCAGCGTACCACCGCGCTCGAAAACGTCGGCGTGCCGCTCTTCTACGCCCGCCGCGTCAACACCACCGCCCCCGCCCGCAAGGCCCTCGAGCGCGTCGGCCTGGCGCACCGCGGCCATCACCGCCCCAACGAACTTTCCGGCGGCGAGCGGCAGCGCGTCGCCATCGCCCGCGCCATCGTCAACGACCCGCCCCTGGTCCTGGCCGACGAGCCCACCGGCAACCTCGACTCGCGCACCGGCGAGCAGATCATGCGCGTCTTCGAAGCGCTCAACGAACAGGGCGTCACGATCATCCTCGTCACGCACGAGCCGTCGGTCGCCGCCCGCGCCCGCCGCATCGTCCAGATGCGCGACGGCAAGATCGTGCTCGATAAGTCAACGCGCGAGGTCTTCGGCGACGACCCGCCGAAGCGCGAAGGACCGGTTGAGCATGCGATCGAGCCCGAAGCCGGCGAGCAGACGGAGCGGCCGCGGGATCACTTCATCGGTCCGCCGACGCTGGTGCGCGGCGCAACGGCCACGCTCCTGTGCGGGCTGACGGCCGCGGGACTGGAGGCAGGGTCCGTCTGGGCCTCCATGACCCTGGCGCCGCATCTGCCCCGTGACAAACCGCCGTCCGGTGCGCTGGCGATGAAGGGCGGCGGCATTCTGCTCGGACTGGCGGTCGCGATTGTGTTGGGCATGATTTCGATCGCCCTTTGGCGGCGCACGAAAACGCGGATGCGCAGCCAGCCCGGCAACTGGACCGGCGGCGGGCGCATGCTCCTGGGCCTCGTGGCCGGCGTCGCGACCCTGCTGGCCCCGGTCGGGGCGGTGGTGTGGCGGCTGATGGGATAATCCGGATTTCGACTCGGCGCCTGACATGATCCCGGCTGTGCTGATTCTCGCCTCCCGCCAAAGCGACCGCATCGCGCTGATCATCTTCCTGGGCCTCATGGGCCTGATGGTTGTCATCGGGATCATCAGCGGGGTCTTTGAACGCCGGCGCGTGCGGGCGCTGCAATCCGTGGCCGAGCGCCTCGGAATGAACTTCAGCAAGACGGGCGAGGAGGTGCTTGAGCAGGCGTTCGCGAGTTTCCCGCTCTTCACGACCGGTCGATACGGGAAGGCTGCGTGCGTGCTCTCCGGCCTCATGCGCCGCGGCGACCGGCCGATGCTCGTGTTCGACTACCGATACATAATCGGCCGCGGCAAAAGCAGGCATACTCGGCGACAAACCGTCGTCGCCGTCCGGCTGAGCCGCGCCAGGCTGCCGCAGTTTTCGCTTCACCCGGAGGGCGTCTTCGACCGGGTTGCCGCCGCCTTTGGATTTAACGACATCGACTTGGACTTTGCCCCGGAGTTTTCGCGCCGCTGGCTGCTGCGCGGGTCGGAAGAGCAGGAAATCCGCCGCTTTTTCACTTCGCGGCTGGTGCAGGCGCTGGAGACCGAGCCGCCCATTTGCGTTGAGGGAGGCGGCGACTGGCTGGTGGTCTACCGCGCCCGCCGCCGCATCTCGCCCGATGCGCTGCCTGCGTTCATCGAGAAAGCCCGCGACCTGGCCGCGCTGTTCTCGCGGAGTTGAGCCGTTTCGCGACTTTGTGGTCGCGCACGGTCGCAACTCGGATAAAGCTTATCGGTGTGATCATGGCGCGATCTCCGCGATAATGCCGGGCATGTTCCTCTATCTGACGCTTGCGGCTTGCGGATGCGGCGTTGCGCTCCTGGTGTGGCGCTACGACCTCTATGAGAAAGAGCCCTGGTGGATGGTTCTGACCACGCTCGCGCTGGGCGCCGGGGCGTCGGCGGGTGTCGGGCCGATCGAGGACATCACGCTGCGGAGCATGCGGGCCGCCAGCGGCATCGCTTCGCGGGCGGCGGTCGCCGCCACGCACGAAGAGGCGGCCAAGTTGCTGGGGGTGATGCTGATCGCCGTCGTCTTTCGGCGTCAGTTCAATGATCCGCTCGACGGTCTGGTCTACGGCGCCTATTTCGGCCTGGGCATGGCCGTTGAGGAATCGCTCTACTACATGCGATTCGCCGGACCGCTCTGGACGCTGCCGGCGGCGGAAATTGTGCGACTGGTGGGCCATCCGATGTTGGGCGGGATCGCCGCGTTCGGACTGGGACTGCTGCCGGCCAAGTCCCGGAGCTGGCCGCTGGGAGTGGCCGGCGGGCTGATCGCGGCCATCGGACTGCACTTCGCGTGGGACGTGCTGGCGGACATCACCGCCATCGCCGCCCCGCCGCTGGCGTGGTATACGCCGGCGGCAGTCGGGCTGATGCTGACCGGCTGCGGCGTGTTCGGGATGCTGGTCGTCACCGGCGCGCGTCTCTCGCGGCAGCTTCGGCCGGAGGCGCGCGGGCGCCTGTGGGCCTGGCCTTTCCGCGGCGGCGGGTAATTCGCAGCGTGGGAAGCATCGGCGTCCGAGCCTGCGAAGAGTTGGGTGGGACGGGCGTCTCGCCCGTCCTTGCGCGGCTGCGAACGGGCAAGATGCCCGTTCCACCCGAAGAAGTTCACAACCTCTCCCGCCCGTGCGACTACAATTCGCGGCGTGCATCCATCTCACGATGATGAGCTTCTCGCCAGCGCCCGCGGCGGCGACGCGGTCGCCATGCAGCAGCTTCTGCTGCGCCAGTTTGATTTCATGGCACGCGCAATGGAGTCACGCATTCCCGTCGATCTGCGTTCGGTCCTTTCCGCAGAAGATGTCTGCCAGGAGGCTCTCGCCGCCGCGATTCGCGAGCTGCCCGGATTCGAGCCGCGCACGGACAACTCCCTGCGCAACTGGCTGCTGACCATCGCCGACCGGAAGCTGATTGACGCCATCCGCCTCTGCCGGGCCGACAAGCGCG
Organism: Phycisphaerae bacterium RAS1; assembly: GCA_007859745.1. Classification (NCBI taxonomy): domain Bacteria; kingdom Pseudomonadati; phylum Planctomycetota; class Phycisphaerae; species Phycisphaerae bacterium RAS1. Next base: position 449,521 of record SMLU01000003.1, read on the forward strand.
GCGGCGGGTGGCAGGCGCTGGCGACCGGCGGCACGAGCGAGACCTCAGCCGTCAACCTCCTGGAACACGTGGCGGCGATTTCGCACACACCCAGCCGCTCGGCGGTGCGGCATGAAGCGATCGACGCGGTGCAACGTGCGCGTCGACGAACGCGACGAGCCGTTCGTGCTCGATTTCGGCCTGGCGAAGCTCACGGACGACGATTCCTCGGCTGCGGGAATGACGCAGACCGGCCAGTTCCTCGGCTCCCTGCCGTGGACCTCGCCGGAGCAGGCCCGCGGGGCGTCGGCTGAGACGGACTTGCGGACGGATGTGTACGCGCTGGGCGTAATGCTCTACGAGCTGACCACCGGGCGCTTTCCGTACGAGATTGCCGGCGGGCTGCGCGAGGCGCTGGAGAACATCGTCAACGCCGAGCCGCGCCCGCCGCGTCAGATTCGCCCGCAGATTGACGCGGATTTCGAGACCATCGTTCTGAAGTGCCTTCAGAAGCAGCCCGAGCGGCGCTACCAGTCGGCCGGCGAGCTGGCCGCCGACCTGCGTCGCTACCTGGCCGGCGAGGCCATCGACGCACGCCGCGACTCCGTCAGCTACATGCTCCGCAAGTCTTTGCGGCGGCACTGGCTGCCGATCAGCGTGACGGCGGGACTGATGGTCGTCATTATCGCGGCGCTGGCGACTTCGCTGTTTTTCTGGTCCGACGCGCTCCGCGAGCGCGACGCAGCGCTGCGGGCGTCGCTGAAGGCGAGCAACGCCGCGCGGGTCGCCGGCGAGGCGCGCGCGCGAGGCGCTCGACGCCGGCCGCGGCGATCGTAGGGCCGCCGCCGAGCTCTTGCCGCTGGTGTACGCCGAGCTGCGCGCCCTGGCCCGCGCCCGCATGGCCGGCGTGGCCCCCGGCAACTCGCTCCAGCCGACCGCCCTGGTTCACGAGGCGTACATGCGGCTGGTGGGCGACTCGGACCCGGGGTGGGACTCGAAGGGGCATTTTTTCGCCGCTGCCGCTGAGGCCATGCGGCAGGCGCTGGTGGACCAGGCCCGGCGAAAAAAACGTTTGAAGCGGGGCGGCGACCGAAAGCGTATTGATGTGGACGAGTTCGAGATTCCGCTGGCCGAGCCGGTGGAGGACATCCTGGCGCTGGACGAAGCCATCGAGCGTCTGACGGCGGACGATCCGCGCAAGGCGCAGATCGTCTCGCTGCGCTGCTTCGCCGGGCTGAACCGCGAAGAGGCCGCGGCGGCCCTGGGAATCTCGCTGGCGACGATCGACCGTGAATGGCGGTACATCGTCGCCCGGCTGCACAAGGAACTTTCAAGCGCGGGTCCCAGCGAATGAGCCGATCCGGTTCCAGCGATCGTTACCGCTTCGTCGAGTCGGTCTACCAACGGGCCGTCGAGCTGCCGCGCGCGGAGCGCGGGGAGTTTCTGCGGCGCGAATGCGGCAACGACGCGGCGCTTCGCGGCGAAGTCTTGGCAGGTGGCGGATGCGTTGCGCGTGCGCGGGCTGCAACTGGTGCGCATCGGTTGTCTGGCGGAGGCGTCCGATCTGCTGGATTCTGCTCTGCGGATTCTCGAAGAAACGAACTCGCCGGACGAGCTGGGCGTGAACACGACGCGCGAGCGGACGCTGCGCGCCCGGGCGGCGGCACGGTGACCTATCGACGCTCCCCCTCCGCCGCCTGCTCCTGAACTGTAATCATCGCCGCGCCGTGGCCGCTGACCGTCGTCGTGAATCCAGTCTCGTGCCGCCCGGAGTTCATCCGCCGCCAGCAATCTCGCACGAGCTGCGGACCGCTCAGACCCAGATCGCTCCATTGCACGCTCACGTCCGCGGCGGAGCGACCGCGATTGAAGAGCGCGACCGCGGTTGAGCCGCCCGCCAGCGGCCGGGCCCATACTTCGACCGTCTCAACTTGCTTGATGCGCCGCGCCTGCTTGCCAAGCGGGTCCTGATTCACCTCGAGCACTTCCGGATTTCCGAGCACGGCCAGCGTGAAGTCGTCGAGTTGCGACAGGTCGCAGCCAATCAGCAGCGGCGACGCCAGCATGGCCCACAGCGTCACATGCGTCACCTGCTCATTCTTCGTCAGTCGCGTGGGACGGATGTTCGGCCCCCAGCCGAGCCGACCGACGACCAGCATGTCCGGATCATTCCAACGTCCGAGGCCGGCGAATTCCGCCAATTCGTGCTGTACAAACCCGATGGACGACATGCTCTGCCAACTGTCGGTGATGTCGCCGGTGGTTCGCCAGTAGTTGCCGCCGACAGCGTCGCCCCATTCGGAAACGCGGCCCATGCCGTACTGACAGAGGCTGTAGACGATGTCGCGGCCGCAGGCGTCGAGAGCGGCCCGCATCACAAAGTAAGGACGCATCAGCTCGGGCAGACTGTCGTCCGCGGCAATCATGCCGTAGGAGCACCAGTCATACTTGAGCAGGTCGATGCCCCACTCCGCCCATGTCCGGGCGTCGATGTATTCGTGCTGATAGCTGGCGACGTAGCCGGCGCAGGTTTTCGGCCCGGGGCCGGAGTAAATGCCGAGTTTCAGTCCCTGCGAATGCACGTAATCAGCCAGGCCCTTCATGTCCGGAAATTTCTCATTCGTTCCCAGAACGCCGTACCCATCGCGCTGGCCTTCCCATGCATCGTCGATGTTGACGTATTGGTAGCCGACGCCGGCAAGGCCGCTGGCGACGAGGGCGTCAGCCGCGGCGCGCACTTTGGCGTCGTCCACGGCGGTTCCCCAGACGTTCCAGGAATTCCAGCCCATCGGCGGCGTCAACGCCAGGGAGTCCGGGCCGGCGACGATCGTCAGGGCGCCGGTCGCGAGACCGGCGGGGCTTTGAGCCGTGAGCAACACGTCGCTACGACCCGGGCGCGAGATTTCGCCGGAAATGACGCCCGTCTGCGGATCGAGCAGCAGTCCGTCAGGAAGTGCGCTGGCCGAGAATGTCAGCGGCGGCGGGCCCGTGGCCGGAATACGAAACAGGAACGGCCGGCCGGGCGTGCCGCCGGTGATGCGCGGCGCGTGGATCGCGAGTTCGCGAGGCGTGAATGGGGCGATTTCGGGATCGGGGCCGGGATCGGGAACGAGCGCGGTGGGGCGCTGCGCAGTGCCCTTCTTGAGCGTGATGATCGCGCCGGCCCAGTTCGCGTGATCGGAGTCGATTCCGTCGCCGGCGTCTTCGACAATCAGCGCCAATTGCCGCGCGCCGCTCAAATCAACGTCAGCGGATTCCGCCGCCGCCCCGCCGCGCAGCACGCCGCTTCGAAAACGCTCCACCCCGTCGACCAGCACGACAAAGACGACGCTTCCCAGCTCTCCGGATTCCGCGTCGACGCCGACGGCGGATTCGAAGCGGAGCGCGGCGCCGTGCAGCTCGATGGTCATCTCGCTGCGGGCGTGCGTGCCGACGCCATGTTGATACACCGCGCCGCTCATGCGGAGCGGATTGTCGGCGACGGAGCGTCCGGCCCGCGGCTGACCCCATTGCTGATCCATCGCGGACAGGTCCAGCTCGTCGAGCCAGACGGCGTTCGAGCCGCGCGTCGTAGCGAGCAGCGGTTCGCCGCCGAGACCGGTGTCGCGCTTCTGCGCGCAGCCGGCGACCGAGAGGATCGCTGCAATGCCAACAAGCCCGAAGCGCAAGTCGGAGCGCAGCCGGCCGGCCACTCTGTCAGGGGCGATTCTTGGCACGAATGCTCCGCTGCTACTTCGGATACACGCGCAGGATCGACCGCCCACCAACCAGGCCGTCGCCGTAGGCGCGCTGCTGCGTCACCAGTGGAGATCGGAGCCAGTCGAGCAGCGCCCGCGCATCGGCATTCGGCGGCGGGGCCGGCGTCAAGCTGCCCTTCAGCTTGCCCTCCAGGATCGAGCAGCCGCCGACGGCCCAGAATTGGGTCGCGCGGCGGTCATCGGCGCACCAATCGAACATGCCGCCGAACATCTGCAGGTCTTTGCCGGCTTTGAGCGCCGCGAGGCTCCATACGCTCACGGTCGGCACGTCCAGTTGGCGGGCCTCGGCCGCCTTCAAGGCGTCGTCGGGCGTGTCAAACGGACCGCTCTCCGCGGCGTCAATGTAAAAGATCGACCAGCCGCGCTGCGCCTCGGGCACATCCAGGTCGCTCCAAGCTGGGTCTGCCGGCGGCAAGGCGACGAGCTTCAGTTTCGCCCCGCCGCCGTCGGTCAATTCAGCGGGATATCCCGTCAGTCCGTCCGCGGCGCCGGCTTCAAACCCCTTGATCGGCTCGAAGGGAGGCGGCAGGCCGTCGAGCTTCAGCTCGACGCCGGCGACCGCCGGGTCGTCGTCCGCTTTCTTCAGCGCGGCCTCGGCCGCGGCGATCAAGTTGAACGCGGCGGCAAGCTTGCCGGCGGCGCCTTCGCTGCGGGCCTTGTCTACCACGGCGGCCGCCGCGCCGGCGACCGCAGCCTTTAACCCGGCCTCGTCCACGGCGGATGACACTTTCCACGATTTCTGCGGCTCGTCGTAGACAACGGAAACATCGACCACGAACTGCTGCTGCCGGCCGTCGGTCAGAGCAATGCGCTGCGTGCCCGAAGGCGGCTCATCGGCAGTCTTCCGCCAGACGCCGAGCGCGCCACTGAGCGGTGCGGCGGATTCGCCGGCGGCAACGTTGAGCGCCGCCAGCGCGTCGGCCAGCGGCGCGCGCGCCAGGCGGGCCAGTGCCACGATGTCGCGCGGCAGTTCCACAACCGGCGGCTGAGTCGTGACGAGATCCTCAAACGTGGGCCGCGTCACGACGGTCTGGCCGCCGTTCTGATTCTGCGGAGTCTGCCCGCCGTTGTCGTTGGTGTTTTCCGGAGCCGTGTTGTCGTTCTGATTGTCGGCGGCGTTCACGTTCTGCGCGCCGCCGTTGTCGTTCTGGTTGGCCACGGCGACGTTCGCGTTTGATGGCGCCGTGTTGTCGTTCTGGTTCACGGACGCGACGTTGTCGTTACGCGGCGCCGTGTTCTCATTGGTGTTCACGGCGGCGAGGTTGTCGTTGCGGTTTTCAGCCGCGTTTTCGTTGCGATTGCCGGCCGCCAATCCGCTGGCGTTGAGATTCTGGCCCTGGTTGTCGTTCGTGTTTGCGGCAATCCCGCCCTTGTTGGTGTTCTCGTTTTCCGGATTGGTCACCACCGGCTTGCCACCGCCGATGATGCCCGTCATGAACAGCACCACCACCACCGCGGCGACGCCCAGCACGCCTCCGCCCACCGCCAGCGGCATCATCGACGACTTGGGCTGCGGCAGGGCCTCGAATTTCGCCAGCAGCGCCGCCGCCTCCTCCTTCTGCTGTTTCTCGACCACCGGATCATCGCGCAGCGATGCGGCTCGGACGGCGAAGTTGGGCGCCTTGCGGCCGCGCTGCTCCAGCTCGGCCGTGAGCGCCTTCAGCTCTTCGCCGATCTCCTTGCGCCGCGCGACGATCTTCGCCTTGATTTCCTTCTCGAGCGCCTTCAGGCGGGTCAGCGCGAGTTCCGGAACGCCGGCTTCTTTCTTCAGCAGGTCGGCCGCGTCACGGTAGGCGGCGGCCGTGTCGCCGCGCTTCGCCGCCGTCTCGATCGCAGCCACCTTGGGCATCCACTCCGCCAGCCGCACCGTCTGCTGGAGCAGCTCGGCGTGCTTGGTGGTCAGCGTTTTTTCGTATTCGAGGCCGGACGCGGCGCGGTCCAGCAGGTCGCGCGCGGCGGCGTACTCTCCATTGGCCAGCGCCGCCGTGGCCTCGCTCATGGCCCGCTTGGCCGCCTCGACCGCTTCGCGGCGATGCTGCTTCTCGAATTCGGCCAGCCGCTGGCGAATGGTGTCGGTGCGTTTCTTCGCCCAACTGGGCAGGTCCGGCGGCAGCGCCCCGAGGGATTCGCCGGACGAGGAGCCGCCCTTTTCCAGAAAATCGATCGCCGCGCGGGCCTGGCCGGATTGCAGCGCGCTCTCGGCCGCGACAATCGTCCGCAGGATGGGCTTTTGAGCCTGCACGTCGCTGCGGAGCGAGGTTGCTTTGGCTCGCAGCTCGTCCCAGACGTGCGGCGACGCGACGATTTCGGCGAGCAGCTCCTCGGCCGCGGTCAGGTCGCCGCCGGGGGCCAGCTTGGCGGCTTGTTCGAAGCGCTGCTCGAGTCGCTTGCGCTGCTTGTCGGCGAAGGACTTCTGGGCGGTCGCGATTTCGCCGCTGAGCTGGGCGACTTCTTCCTCAAAGCTGGCCGGCAGCCCCTTCGTGTCCAGCGAGGTCAGTTTCGCCGCGGCGCCGCCGAAATCATCTTTCTTGAGGCAGTCCTGAGCCGCCTGGAAGATGGTGATGGCCTGGCGATAGCGGTTGCAGCTTTCCTGAAGAGCGGTCGCTTTGCTTCGCGCATCCGCGGGCAACGCGTCCTTGAGACTCAGGACGGTCTTCACGAGCGACGCGGCCTTGATCACGTCGCCGGCGTGATAGGCGGCGTCTGCCTTGGCGATGGAGTCGAGCGCGTCGTTGAGCGCCGCCTGCCGCGCCTCGGCCATCGCCTTTTCGACGCGGGTGATCAGTGTCGAGCGTTGTCCGGCGAGCTTCCGGGGCAAGCCCGAGGTCGGCATGGCCTGCAGCGCTTCGAGCGCCGACTCGGCGTCGCCGTCGCGGTATTTCTTCTCGGCGGCGCTGATCTGATCGAGAGCCGTCTTGAGCTGGTGCAGCCGCGTGCCCAGTTCGCCGCGGCGTTCCAGGAGCGAAGCGTCGTTGATGTCGAAGGCCAGACCTTCGAGCTGCTCTTCGAGCAGCGGCGCGTCAGCGTCGTCCCAGGCTTTCTGAGCTTCGTCGAGCGCCTGGGCATACTCGGCCCGCTTGGCGAGATCCGCCTCGACCTGGTCCTTGATGGCGCTGGCCTTGAGCGCCAGCGTCGGCGGAAGCGACGCGTCCTTCAGCAGTTCGCTCGCACGCTTCAGCGCTTCGTCGAGCTGGCTGCGCTCCAGCGCCTGGGTCGCCGCCGCCAGCAGGCTTTCCTGCTTCTTGCGACGTTTGGCGATCTCGTCGATCTCACCCAGCAGCTTGCGCGCCTGTTCGGCCAGCGAAGCGGGCACCGACGGCTGCTGCAGGGCGGCGTTGATCGCTTCGCGCGCGGCGTCGAACTCCCCGCCGTCGATGTACTCGCGCGCGTTTTCCAGATAGGCGCGCGCGAATTCCGCGGCGGCGGTGTCGCCCATCTTGTCGCGCTCGTCGCACTCGCGGCGCAGCTCCGCGGCGCGCGATTTCTGGGCCGCCTCAGCTTCGGCGGCGGCTTCGATCTCGCCCAGCAGCATGCGGCACTGCGCCGTGTCGCCGTAGTCGAGGGCGTGCTGGGCCTCGTCCAGCTTCTTCTGCAGCGCCCGCTGTTTCTGAATCTGCCCCTTCTTCGCCTCGACTTCCTTGACGGTGGCCGTCAGCACGCCGCGCAGCATGTCGGGCATGGCCGCGTCGCCCGCCAGCGGCGCCGCCTGCCCGGCGAAGGCCTCCACGTCGCCGTCGTCAAGATGCTTCACCGCGGCCGAGAGCGTCTTCGACGCCGCTTCCCACGCGGCCGGCGCGTGCTCCTTGAACACCTCGTCCAGCTCGGGCAGCTTGAAGCGGTTCTCGGGCGCGTGATCGAGCATGCGGCGAACGGTGGACGCCCAGGTCAGAATCTTCTTGTCCGCCGTATTGGCCAGCCCCTTGTCGTTGCGGTCGAACGTCTCCTTCCAGTCTTTCCGCTCGTCGCGCAGCTCGTACGGCTCGAGCACGAAAATGTAGTAATTCGGATTCGGCTCACCGAAATCGGCGCCGAACGGATGCGCCCCGGTCGCCAGAACAAACAACGTCGCGCCCAGCGAGAACTGGTCGGAGCGCGGGTTGAATCGCTGCCCGCCCTGCAGGAGCTCCGGCGGATAGTAGGTGCTGTTCCAGCCGCGCTCGCGCGTCTCCTGGTCGCCCAGCAGGCGCCAGGTGCCCGACAGGTTCATGCCGCCGGACGTCTGCGAGAAGCCCGGCTCGCAATGCAGCAGGCTCTGGCAATCGCGAACCACCGCCTCGAACGCGGGCGCGACGCCGAAATCGGAGAGCTTCACCCGGCCGGTGCGGTCGCGCAGCAGCGCACCGGGCTGTATGCCGCCGTGGGCGATCTTCTCGTCTTCAGATGCTTTCAGGGCGCGCGTCAGCGACCAGGTGAGCCACCAGATGGTTTCGATCGGTGGGCGATCCTTGCCGCCGACGACGGCGGCCAGGTCCAGCGCCGCGGCCGGCTCGTGCGGAATGACGACGAAATCGCCCTGCTCGCGGATCGTCCCGTCCACACGCAGGATCGTGTCGCAGCGCGACGCCAGCTCCGCCTGTTTCTTCACCGCGGCGGCCAGCTTGGACAAGAGCGCGGCCCGCTCCTTGGCGCCGAGATTCGCCGGAAGCTCGACGATCCGCGCCTGGCTCAGCTTTGACTGGAAGGGTTCGAACGCCAACGCTTGCTATCCGCTGTAGAGGCCGGAGCTTGGGGGCCGTGGATCGATCGGGGGACCCACTACGAGACGATCAGCGGCGCCGGCGCCGGCGCCAGTCGTGTTACTATGAACGCTTCTCCGCGTCTGTCAAACCGCGGCTGCGACAGGGGCGCGTCCTCTCGGCGAATCGCGGACCGGACCGCATCCGCTCTGCGGGAAACTTCCGCAGCCTTCCGAGACCGGCCAGAGGCCGGTCCCCCAGACAAACCCACCACTCGCGACGGATCGGCCGTCCGGTCTGCTCCGCACACACCACTTTGATATCGGATTGCCGGATTGGTGCATCGATTTGCGCGTTCGCGGCCCGCGGCCTAGCGCTGGAACGGGAGCGTCTCGATCACCCCCCCGCGGCCTTCGCCGACCACGTACGTCGCGCCGCCCTGAAGCACGCCGGCGGTCTGAAAAAAACCGCTCGGCCAGCGAACGTCGATCGCCCCGCCGGGGGCGCCGCCGATCACGAACGTCGCCGCCAGCTCGCTCTGCGAGAGATACGACCCGCCGGTGCGGAACATGCAGGTGTAGCTCTCACCGCTCGACACGCGACAGCGGACCTGGCAGCCGATCCCGTCATACTCCTGCCACGCTCCGCGGAGCGTGACGCGTACGACGTTGGGCGGCGCGGGCAGGTCGTTGCGCAAGAGCCGCGGCCTTCCACCGTTGACAGTCAGCAGCAGATCGAGATCGCCGTCGTTGTCGATGTCCGCGTACGCCAGTCCGCGGCCGGCTCCGGGCTGATTGAAATCCGGCCCGACGCTGCCGGAAATGTCCGCAAATCCGCCGCCGCCGTCGCCGCGGAAGAGCTTCAGGGCCGAGCCGCCCGCGTCCGCGGCGGCGCGTTCTCGCGGCGCATCTCGCGCGACGACTAGATCCGCGAATCCGTCCAGATCGACGTCGGCCATCACCAAACCGAACGTCCCGCCGCATTCCGGCGGCAGCCCAGCCGCCGCAGCCCGATTCTCGAACGCGGCGCCTTTGTCCGATCGCGTCATCAGCGACAGCGGCTCGCCGGCGGCCGCGCCGATCGCGATCCACGGCATGCCGTTGTTCATCCATTCGCACGAATCGACGCCGCGGCTGGACCGCACCGGTCCGCCCGCCGGGGCGAACCCGATCTTCGCGGCCATCTCCTCAAACCGCGCCACGCCGCTGCGCTGATAGGCGAAGTTCGGCTCGCCATCGTTGGTGACGATCAGGTCGGGCCGGAAATCGCGGTTGAGATCATCCACGACTACGGAGAGCGAGCGGCCGCGCGGATTGAACAACCCCGCCGAGCGCGTCACCTCTACCAGCCGCCCCTCGCCGACGTTCTGAAACAGCCGGCAGGTTTGCCCCGGGTAGGCCTCGGCGCCCTTTCCGGCGGGCACGGCGGCGGCCTGCGGCGACCAGGCCGCATAATTGCAGACGAAAAGGTCGAGCTTGTGATCCAGGTCGAAGTCCAGCCACGCGGCCGCGGTCGACCAGTCCGCCGCGCCGCCCGCGGCGCCAGCATCCTCGTACTGCATCAGCGACGCCGTCGCGTCGACCAGCACGCCGCCCTCGTTGAGCAAGAGCACGCAGCGGCCGACGCCCGTCAGAAACAGGTCGATGTCGCTGTCATGATCGTAGTCGGCGGCGGCGAACGCCATGCCGCAGAAATCGACTTGGGCCAGCCCCACCGCCTCGGTCGCATCGCTGAACGTGCCGTCCGAGTTGTTGAGATAGAGCCGCGGCGACCGTTTGCCCGCGTCGGCGGCCTGACCGGGCAGCGGGCCGCCGTTGATCAGCAGGATATCAGGGCGGTGATTGCAGTCGAAATCAAGGAATCCGCCGCCTGCGCCCATCGTTTCAGGCAGCGTTTTGGATTGCGAAACGCCGTTGAAATGTACAAAGTCGACGCCGGTTTGCTGCGTAATGTCGACGAACGTCGGCGTGCGCGGCGCGGGGCGACTCGCGGGGCGCGAGGCGGACGGCGGTTGCGGCGCGGGCGCGGTTGCGGTCGCGGCCGGGAGCGCGTGGGAGGTCGGCGACGCCGGCGGCGACGACCCGCATCCGCTCATCAGCAGAAGAAGTGCGACCGTTGCTTGAAGCCGCGGGGGCGCGCACGCCCTCGCAGTCACGATCAGGTCCTCGCGCCACGCGCCGCGCCGTTTCCGCATGCTCATCTACCCGAACCGCCGCGCCAGCTCGCGCTCGATATCACTGAAAACCGCCTCCGCCTCGCGCGACGCATCCAGAACAACCACCGGGGCGGGGTAGACGTCCGGCAACTCGAGATACAGCGAACGCACGCGGCGATGGTACTCCAGGGGGCGGCGCTCGATTGCGTCGGGCGCGGCGCCGTCGAACATCGACTTCTGCCCGGCCACGTGGGCCGCGTCGCCGCGCCGCGCGTTCCTGCCGACGTGCCGCGGGTCACGCCCGGTGCGGGCAAAGCCCACCTCTGGTGGCACGTCGAGCACGACCGTCAGGTCGGGCCAGTTGTCGTCCACGGCGAGCGCGCCAAGCCGAATCACCAGCTCGCGCGGCGTACCGGAGGCGACCTGGTAGGCGCAGGTCGAGGAGATGAAGCGGTCGCAGAGCACCGTCTCGCCGCGCTGGAGCGCGGGGCGGATCACTTCGTGCAGTAGTTGGGCGCGCGATGCCATGAAAAGCATCGCCTCGCAGCGCGGGGCCATTTCATTCAGATCGAAGTCCAGCAGAAGGTGCCGCACGCGCTCGCCGATCGCCGTTCCCCCGGGGTCCCGCGCGCGACAGCAGCGGCCGCCGGCGGCCGTGATCCGGCGCTCGAGGCGGTCGAGCTGTGCGCCCTTGCCGGCGCCGTCGGGGCCGTCGAAGACGATGAATTTTCCGGCGAGGTTCACTTCAATTCTTGATTTTCAGCTCGCGCAGCAGTTTCACAAAATCCGCGCGGGCGGCAGTCATCGTCGCCTTCGGGCCGGTGCCGCGGAAAAACCAGGGACCGCCGGAGCCTTCCACAATCGCGCCCAGCAGCATGTACTCGGACTCGGTCGTCTTGCCGGTTCCACCCGCCATCTGCGGCGACGTGTAGAACCCGTTCGCCTCGACCATGTGCACCGTGAGCTGATCGTGGGCGAATGTCTCGCGCTTGATCGCCGCGGCGTCGAGCGGGCCGCCTTCCTTGTTCTTGAAAAAACTCACCCAGCGGTCGATGTTCATGTCCACCCCGCCGACGGCGCCCTGGCCCGGAAAGTGCGTGACGACGACTTCCGCCGTCCCGCTGTCGCCGGATGCGAGCGGGACCTCGAAGTGGGCGATGCGCGGCGACCCTGGGGCGGGCGCCACTGTTTTCCAGGCGGCCGGCGCCTCGATGAAAATGCCGCCGCCGGGCATGCGACCGCCGTGCGGGCTGCCGCCGGCGGGCTGAGAGGCGGCGTGCGGGTCGCGCCCCGTGGCGGCCATGGCGCCCGGGGCGTTGCTGGACTGCAACGCGCGACGGACAGCGGCGATGTCCTCCTCTGATGGCTGCGATCCGGCGGGCTTCGGCGCGGCATCGGGTCTGGGCGAAGCCGCCGGCGCCTTTTCGCCCGAGGGTGCGGGAGGCTGGGCTTGCGCAGCCGAATTTGTGTTCGTTGCCGCCGCCGGCGAGCCGCTTTGTGCGGACGGCGGCCGTTCGCAGCCAGCAAGCATGAGGGAAAAGCCGCACAGGCCGGCCGCGAGGACGCGCGCCGCGCCGCTGTATTGGGCGGCCAAGCACGCCGATCGTCGAGAATAACCCTGAATTCGAAGCATGTTTGCACTCCAAGATCTTCGCCAGCGGCAGCGACCGGCGGAATTCCGCCTTCGCCTTCGACTTGCGGTACATCTAACCGCAACCGGCCCGTACGGCTACCCCGCGCGGCGGCGATGCCAGCGTTGGGCCGCATCGGCGCCGGGTACTGGTCAAGTTTGAACCCGGCGCGGAGAGCATCGGCGTCCCGCCGGTGCGAGTGCAGAATTGCACCGGCGGGACGCCGATGCTCCCCGCAAACTTGACCAGTACTGCCCGAGGCACTCCGTTTGACGTTTCCGCAGGCGGCGAATAGGCTCCATAGTCCGCGCCGCACGCGGCGAGGTATGCCGCGGCGCGCCCGCCCGGACCCTGGATTCGGGAACCTCCCATGACCCGAGTTGCTGCCCTTATCGGTATTCTCGCTCTCGCTGCAGGCGGCGCTCGTGCCGCCGGCGGTGATTACCTCTCGCCCGAGGCGCTCGATCAGGCCGGCTGGGTGAAGTACTGGCAGCTCGCCTTGCCGCTGGAGCGCGGCCAGCGCATCGACGACGCCTACCAGGTCGATGACCAGCTCTACTTCGGCACGAGCGCCGGATACTGCATCGCCGTGCACGTTGAGACCGGCGCCATCCGCTGGCTGCGGCCGGTGACCAACCGCGGCTATCGCATCCGCCGCCCGTGCCACGCCGGCCGGCGCGTCGTGCTGGTCTCCCCGCGCGACATTTTGCAGTTGGACCGGCGCACCGGCGAGGAGATCTCGCGCCGCGAGCTGGACATCGCCGCCTCAACGCCGCCCGCGACCGACGGGGCGCGCGTGTTCTTCGGCTCACTCGATCGCCGTTTTTATTCGTACACGCTGGCCGAGCAGTTTGAGCTCTGGAAGGCGGGCACGGCCGGGCCGATTACGTCGGGTCCGGCGATCCACGGCGACGACCTGTTCGTCGCCAGCAGCGACGGCGCGGTCTACGCGTGCGACCGGCGGACCAAGGCGGGGCGCTGGATGGCATACACGTTTTCGGCGATCACCGCCGACCTGGTGGTGGATGAGACGGCGGTCTACGCCGCGAGCACCGATGATTCGCTCTACGCCTTCGACCTGCTCACCGGTCGCGAGCGCTGGCGGGCGCGCTTCTCCGGGCCGCTCCGCGACGCGCCGCTCGTCGCACGGGCCGGCGTCTTTCAGTACAGCGCGGCGGACGGCTTGAGCTGTGTCGACGCGACGCCGCAGCCTGTCGATGACCGCGTGAAGTGGACGATCGAGCGCGGGCGGCACGTGGCGGGCCTCGACGCCCGACATGCGCTGGTGCTGACGCGCGACGGGGCGCTGCTGGCGTGCGACCTCGCGGACGGACGCGTGGTGCAGGAGCTTCCCGCCGGCGGCTTCGGGCTGGCGGCCTCGTCGGCTGACGGATCGACGATGGTGCTGGTCGCGGGCGATGGGCGCGTGTTCTGCGCCCGGCCGCGCGGCGCCAGGCCGCCGTCGATCCAGGCCATCCGCGACGCGCTCGCCCCGCGCGCGGATGATCACGCCCCGACTTCGCAACCGGCCGCGTCGCAGCCGGCCGAGCCGGCGCGCGCCGCCGCGCCGCAGGCTGCCGCGATCGGCGGTCGATCCCAAATCTCCAAGCAGATGCAGCAGGGCGGCGCGCCGCGCTGACGCACGCCCCCGTTACGACTGACTGTGGCACCGGTTTCCAACCGGTGCCCGCACCGCTTGAAAAGCGGTGCCACAGTCGACTCACGCTCCCGTCAGCAGCGCGATAAACGGGTTGATATCCAGTACGTCAACCTGCTCGTCGCCGTTTGTGTCGACATTGAACAGGCCGCACGTCGGGTTCGCCGCGACGTAGGCGCCCGGGTCGCTCAATGCCTGCACAAACGGGTTGATGTCGAGCACGTTCACCTGCCCGTCGCAGTTGGCGTCGCCGACGAGCGGCGGCGAAATCGCCCGAAACTGCACGCCGTTGAGCGCCGCGCCCAGCAACTGGTCGGCGCCCGGAACGATTCCCGAGTGCGCCTGCAATCGGCCGGTCGTCACCAGGCACGTGTGCCGTGAATACGTGACGAACGCCGCATGCCCGCCGGGCCACGCGCCGCCGACGGTCTTGTGCGGATAGCCCGGCTCCTCATCCGAGCTCGTGTATGCGAATATCGTGGGCTCAGCCGGCATCCACGCGTACATCACGAGCTCGTACCACCCGTTCGACAGCCCGGTGATATAGAGGCAGCTTTCGAGGCTGGCCGTGTACGTGACGAGGCAATGGTCCATGAGCAACGCGTCGTCGCCGGACGTGCCGGGATCGTCGGTGCTCCGCACCTCCGTCCCGCCGATCTGGCGGATGCGGACCGACGTGGCATCACCGGCGATGTCGACCACATAAGTGTACAAACCCGGCGACTCATCGACCTCATTCCAGACGCCCGCCAGGCCGACGCCGGCGTAACTCGACGACGGCACAGCGCCCGGCGGACCGAACGCGACGTTGAACGCCTGGGCGTCGGCTGATCGCGGCGCGATCAGCAATACGAGAAGAACCAGACCAGCGCAACGAGACATGGCTCATCCCTTCGGCAAAGGGCTCGCTAGGGATAGCCTAATGCACGGGGTGCCCGGCCCGAAGCAGAATTTCTGCCCGGCTTACTCGGGGCCGTAGGTCGCCTTCGCGGGCGCGGCCTCCACCGCCCGCTTCACCACGTCTTGAACTCCGCCGCGCATGAACCGCAGCTCAACCGGCCGCGCGCGCTTGGATTGCAGATCGACCAACCTCCCCGACTCGCGCGACACGGCGCCGATCCCCTCGAACGTCTGGATTTCCCGATCCGGCCCGGGCCAGACTTCAATCACGCGGCGATCGTCGATCGACATCACGTCGGCTCCCACGCCTTCGAATCGCGGAATCAGCGTGTCGATTTCCGCAGGCAGCGTGCAGATGATCGCGCCGCCGCGGACGAAGAGCGCCGCACGCTCCAGCGGCACGTCAAGCTCGATGGGCTGCCCGCCGTCGTGCGGCTGGCCGGTCCAGTAGTCGAGCCACGCCGCGCCGTCGGACTGCTTCGGCAGATAGACCGAACGCCGCGTTCCGGGCTGGTACATCGGAGCGAAGAGAAGATCGGGGCCGAACATATATTGGTATTGGTGCGCCGCCGCCTCGCGATCGCCGGGAAACGCCAGCACCATCGGCCGGATGATCGGCATGCCGCTACGAGACGCCTCGACAGCCGCATCCATGACATACGGCGTCAGGCGCATGTGCAGCGTTGCGAAGTCGCGGTAGATCGCCAACGCCCTGTCACCGAAGTCCCACGGCCCGCGATTGCAGGTCATGTGCACCTGCATCATCGGTGAGAGCGCCCCGAACTGCGTCCAGCGGATAAACAGTTCCTCGCTGGGCGTGCCCATGTAGCCGGCGATGTCGTGGCCCCACAGCGGCAGGCCTGAGAGCGCCGTGTTCTGGCCGGCCAGAATCACGCCCGGCAGGCCGTTCTCGAACGAGAACGTGGCGTCGTTGTCGCCCGCCCAGCCGAAGGGTTGCCGCTGCGTGCCCGAAAACCCGCAACGGGAGTGCAGCACGCCATCGCCATCCAGCCGCGTGTCGATCCACTCCTGCGCCGCTTCAAGATAGAGCTTGGCGTAGCGGTTTTTCATCTCGGCCGCCGGTGTGCCGTCAAAGAAGACCGCGTCCTGCACGAAGTTGCCTTCGCCGTCGTCGCACTTGAGCGCCCGCACGCCCCATGGCCGCATCTTGTCCAGTTGTGCCAGCCACCATTCCTTTGCCGCCGGGTTGGTGAAATCGACCAGCGCCCCGCGCCCCTTCCACCACGCCACGATCATCGGCTCGCCGCCGGGCTGCTTGACGAAAAACCCGCGCTGCCGGCCCTCCTCGAAGTTCGCGCACGGGCCGGGCTCGATGCCCGGTGTGTCGACGACGTTTTCGACGTTGACGAACGGCGTCAGCCACAGGCAGGGATAGAATCCGAGCTCGCGCACGCGGTCGAACATGGCCGCGGGCTGCGTGAACTGCCGCTCGTTCAGCGTGAAGTCGTTGTAGCAGGTCTCCCACGGGCTATCGATCACAATCATCGAGCCGGGCAGGTCGTGCTTGCGGGTCAGCTCCGCGTCGGCCAGCACCTCGTCGCGGTTGTTGTGGATGTTGCGGCTCTTCCACGGAGCCAGGCTCCACACCGGCGGAACGCGCGGCCGGCCGCTGAGCCGCGTGAACTCGTTCAGGATCGTCGCGAAGTCCGGGCCGTCGATCAGCACGATGCGCACCCGCGCGGCGCGATAGCGCAGCCGCACGTGATCGCGATCGGTCGCGTTCAGGTCGAACTCGCCGGGCGCGAAGCTGTCCACCCAGAGTCCGTAGCCGCGCGTGCTCATATAAAGCGGCACGGGCTTGTAGCTGACGACGCCCTTCGGCTCGGGCCGATCGATGCTGGCCATCGGCAGGATGAAGCCCTTCTGGTTCAGCGCGTTGAAGCGCTCGCCGCCGCCGTAGTAGCTGGAGTTGTCCTCGATGCAAATCTCGATGTCGTGCGGCGCGCCGTCGCGAGCGGAGTAGATGATCGCGTGAGAGCTTCCGTCCGGCGGTTCAAGGGTGATGCGGACGGCGGCGTTGTCGAACGAGGCGCCCGCCGGCGCGGAAGCGGCCGGGGCGGCGGTGAAATCGGCCTGAGGCCGGCCGTCCACGTGCGGCGGCGCGAGGCGAACGCGGCAATCGGGTTTCTCTTTGGCATCGATTCGGCGAAGGCAAATTCGTCCCGATCGCGGATCAAGTTCGAGGCGCGAGTCGCCGCGTGCCGTGGCCGCGGCGGCGAGCGAGAAGACGAGCGGCAAGACGAGCGACCATTCGAGTGACGTGATCAACCGGATCGTCCGTTCGATATCCCGGCCTCCGGGGCTTAGGCGCGCCATCGTGGGCCTGGCCGGGCCAGCGTGGGGAGCATCGGCGTCCCGCCGGTGCGTTGCCGTTTCCGCACCGGCCAGAGGCCGATGCTCCCCGCGCGGAGGGCATGGTGCTCGTCTCGCGCGCGCCGGTCCGCGCCGGCACTGCGCTACTTCTTGTGCTTGGCGAACAGCTCCGCCACCTTGTCCCAGTTCACCACGTTCCACCAGGCCGCGATGTAATCCGCGCGGCGGTTCTGGTAGTTCAGGTAGTAGGCGTGTTCCCACACATCCAGGCCCAGGATCGGCACGTGGCCGATCATCAGCGGCGAGTCCTGATTCAGCGTGCTGCCCACGTGCAGCTTGCCCTGCTGATCGAAGCCCAGCCAGGCCCAGCCGCTTCCGAAGCGCGTCATGGCGGACTGGGCGAATTTTTCCTTGAACGAATCGAACGTGCCGAAGACCGAGCTAATCGCATCGGCCAGCGCGCCCTTGGGCGCACCGCCCTTGCCCGGTCCCATGAGCTGCCAGAAGAGCGAATGATTCGCGTGTCCGCCGGCGTTGTTGATGACGGTCTGGCGTATGGCCTCGGGCACGCTGTGAACGTCGCGCAGCAGGGCCTCGACCGGCCGGGCGGCCAGGTCAGGATGCGCTTCGAGCGCCTTGTTGACGTTGGTGATGTAGGCCTGGTGGTGCTTGGTGTGGTGAATCTCCATCGTCCGCGCATCGATGTGCGGCTCGAGGGCGTTATAGGCGTACGGCAGCGGCGGAAGTTCAAAAGCCACGGCGGTCTCCTTTGAAGGCAGAGCAGTCACGGGCCGGAGCAGCGGCCGTCCGATGGCCGCCGTCATGCGATTATCGAAGGGTGGTGGGCGAGTTTCAACCGGCGGGGAGAAACGGGTGCTGGCCAGCGCTGGGCAGGGCACATCGCGGTAGAGGTTGCGAGCGGCGCCGTCTTTCCGAACCGGACTGGCGGCGTATTTCCGAACCCGCCGCGCCAAGCGGCGGGTCGACGCTCGTACACAATCGGCGCCCGACAGGCCGCGCACGTCACCCCGCCGCTTGGCGCGGCGGGTTCGGACGAATCGCCGACCGAAACCGGATGCACCCTACCGGGGGCGGCGCGGGGTAAGGAACCGCGATCGTGACGCTACTTCTTCTCCTCCGGCGGCGGCTCTTCCTTCTTGTGCAGCAGCCCGCCGGCGCCGGCCTGGCCCTTCCGCTTGGCGTCAACCTTCTCCTCGAACTCCGCTGGCTGGCGGGCGCGTTCGATGCACTCATCGGCCGGGCACTCGCCGCTGTCGAAGAGCTGCCAGAGGTGGTCGTCGAGAAGCTGCATGCCGAATTTCTTGCCGGTCTGGATGGCGGAGTCGATGCGATACGTTTTGTTCTCGCGGATCAGGTTGGCGATGGCGGGCGTGATCATCAGGAACTCGTAGGCCGCCTTTCGCCCGACGCCGCCGGTCTTGGGCACCAGCGTCTGCGACAGGATCGCCAGCAGCGTGGTCGAAAGCTGCACGCGGATCTGCTCCTGCTGGTTCACCGGGAAGGCGTCGATGATGCGGTTGATCGTGCCCTGGCAGCCGGTGGTGTGCAGCGTGGCGAACACCAGGTGGCCGGTTTCGGCGGCCCGGATCGCGGCTTCGATCGTTTCCAGGTCGCGCATTTCGCCGACGAGGATCACGTCCGGGTCCATGCGCAGCGAGCGGCGCAGCGCCTCGGAGAAGCTGGGCACGTCAACGCCCACCTCGCGCTGTGAGAAGCACGATTTCTTGTGATTGTGGTAATACTCGATCGGGTCTTCGACGCTGATGATGTGCCGGTCCATGTACGTGTTGATGTAGTCCAGCATGGTCGCCAGCGAAGTCGTCTTGCCCGAGCCGGTCGGCCCCGTCACCAGGAACAGCCCGCGCGGCCGGGCCATCAGGTCGCGCACCACCTTCGGCAGGCCGATCTCCTCGAACGTCAGCAGCTTGTTCGGAATCAGGCGCAACACCATCGAGATGTTGCCCTTCTGCCGGAAGACGGACACGCGGAACCGACCCTTGTCGCCGAAGGCGAAGCCGAAGTCCGTGCCGCCCTCTTCCTGAAGCTCCTGCTGGTTGCGCTCGGGCGTGACCGACTTCATCAGCGCGACGCTGTCGTCGGGCTCCAAGACCTTCGTCTCAAGGCTGCGCAGCCGGCCGTGCAGCCGCAACACCGGCGGACGCCCGACGTGGATGTGAATATCCGACGCGCCGGAGCGGATGCAGGTTTCGAGGAGGCGATCTATGTGAACAGTGGCCACGTCAGGCTCCGGAGTTAAGAGTAGCGAGTAGCGAGTAGCGAGTGAAAGAAAGAACGGCCATTCTGTAACTCACTACTCGCTACTCTTAACTCGCTACTCATCCGCTACTCTTCCGCCAGAATCCCTTCCATCTGCGCAATCCGCCCGACCTCCTCCGGCGTCGTAATGCCGCGGAGGATTTTCATCCGGCCGTCGGCCAGCAGGTTTCGCATTCCGCCGGCGGCGGCGGCTCGGCGGAGCTGGTTGGTCGGGGCGCGGTTGAAGGCCAGCTCGCGGACTTCGTTGGTCATTTCCATCAGCTCGAACAGCCCCTGCCGCCCGCGGTAGCCCACGCCGCCGCAGCGGTTGCAGCCCTTGCCGCGGTAGATGTGGTGGCCGGCCAGGTCTTCGTCGCTGATGCCGAGCGTGCGCAGGATGTACTTGTCGGGTGAGGGGTCGATTTCCTTGCACTCTTTGCAGATCACGCGCACCAGGCGCTGCGCGAGAATGGCCTGAATCGACGACGCGACGAGGAAGGGCTTGATGCCCATGTCCACCAGGCGCGTGATGGCGCTCGGGGCGTCGTTGGTGTGCAGCGTGCTGAAGACCAGGTGGCCGGTGAGGGCGGCCTGAATGGCGACTTCACCCACTTCGCGGTCGCGGATTTCGCCGACGAGGATGATGTTCGGCGCCTGGCGCAGCATCGAGCGCAGAATGCGCGGAAACGTCAGCCCGATGTCGTCGCGCACCTGGCACTGGTTCATGCCGCTGAAGTTGTATTCCACCGGGTCTTCGGCGGTGATGATCTTGCGGTCGGGGCGGTTCAGCTCCTGCAGCGCGGCGTAGAGCGTGGTCGTCTTACCCGAGCCGGTCGGCCCGGTGACCAGGAAGATGCCGTTGGGCTGACGGATGATGCGGTGGAACGTGTCGTAGTGATCCTGCTCGAAGCCCAGGCCGGTGACGCCGATCTTGACCGAGTCGGGCCGCAGGATACGCAGGACGATGCTCTCGCCGTGATAGGCCGGCAGCGAGCTGACGCGGAAGTCGATCTGGCCGGCGCCGATCTTCATCTTGATGCGTCCGTCCTGCGGCAGGCGCTTCTCGGCGATGTCGATGCCGGACATGATCTTCAAACGCGCCGTGACGGCGCCCTGCATGCTCTTGGGGACGTTGTCGCGGCAGATGCACACGCCGTCGATGCGGTAACGCACGCGGACGCGATCGGACATCGGCTCCACGTGAATATCCGACGCGCGCATGCGCACGGCTTCGCCGATCAGCAGGTTGATCAGGCGGATGACGGGCGCGTCGCCGTCCTCCTCGATTTTCTTGAGGGCTTCCTTTTCCTTGGCCTGAATGTCGGCGTCGCGGTCGATCTCCAGGATGGTCTCGTCCATGCTGCTGCCGAGGTTGGCGCCCATGAACGTGTCGATGAAGCGCTGAATCTTGCTCTTGGGCGCGATGGCGCACTCAATCTCGCAGTTGAGCTGGAAGCGCAGCATGTCCTGCAATTCGAGATCGAGCGGGTCGTAGATGATGACCTTGATCTTGTTCTCCTCCTTTTTCAGGGGGAGGACCTTGTACTTGGTCACCAGCTTCTGCGGCAGAAGGTCGATGGCGGCGGGAACCTGGACGTTCTTGTCGAGGTCGACGTATTCGAGGTTGAACTGCGTGGCGAGGGCCTTGCTGACGTCCTCTTCGGTGGCCAGCTCCAGCTCGACCAGCGCCTCGCCGACGCGCTTGCCGTGCTGACCGGCGTAGGTGAGCGCGCCGTCCAGGTCGGTCTGCGAGACGATCCCCCAACTGACGAGAATCTCGCCCAGGCGCTTGCGACGTCGAGCCATTCCACCGTTCCCTGCCGTGGCGGGTGCGGAGTTCGCATGATCCGCCGGGCCGCCCTCAGGCCCGCACACCTCAACCCCGCCGCCCGGCGGTTTATTCTTATCCGCCAACCGGCGCGAAAGCAAGGCGACGCAATGTTCCGGGGGGGCCGTGGGCGTGGCCAGAGTTTTTGGCAAACGCCGCGGGCCTGGCCGTTTTTCCGAACCCGCCGCGCCAGGTCAAAACCGTTGGCGGCGGTGGGCGGACAGGGGCTGGGCGGACTCCAATTCTCGAACCAGGCCGGACCGAGCGGTCCGACCGGGCAGGGCTCCGGCGCGCCGCCGTTGCAGTAGTGGGCGTCGTAATAGGGCGTCCACGCGAACGCGGGCGGCGACCACGAGGCCGGATTGGGGTTGAAGAGCACCGGAATGCGCGGGTTGCCGTGGCAGAAGGGGTAGCGGTCCACGGGCCAGACACGCGGACCGTCAATGCAGACCGTTTCGTCGGTGCAGCCGACGCACTCGCACGCGCCGTCCAGCACCACGACTGTCCCATCCCCAAGAACCGTCGGGCTTGGGTACCAGCGTTTCGCTTGCCATTCGCTTGAGGGCTGAATCGCGTCCATGCGCCACGTCTCGGGCGGTCCGGCAATCCAGCTTCCCTTTCCGAAATTCCCGTTGGCGTCGGTCTCGGTACCGGCTGGGTCGTAGAGCGTGACCTGCGCCGTGCCGGGGCAGTCGCGTTCGGCGTTGGGAACGGTGCTGAACAGTCCACCGCCGAAAAATGCGACCAGACCCGAATCGAGGATCACGTGCCCAGAGCAAAACAATACGTGGTTGGAGCTTGGCCAGCCGACGTCGCGGCAGCGGCCCGTGACGGGATCGAAGAGGACGACGTCGGGCGCTGGTTGAACTCGTTGGTCATCAAATCGACGATTACGACTTTTCCCGATTTCAACAACGCCGCATGGATCGCCTGGATGTTGCTGCTGTTGATACCGCCCGGCGTCGGCAACGGGCCATCCGGGTTGTAGTTGATCTTCAGGCACATCAGGTCCGACCACTCGCCTTGCGTAGATTGAGAGCCCTGTGTCGGGCAGTTTGACGCGAGTTGGCAGGGATCTTCCTGTGCCCATAGTTCTGCGACCGCAAGTAATGCGAACACTGCCATGCATGTTGGATGCAGAATGCGGCTCATTTGCGATCTCCTTGATGTAAACGGTCGGCCGCGACAAACCCTCGTCGCGTGGCCACGATGAGCAACAAAGCAGTTCCGA
This sequence comes from Phycisphaerae bacterium RAS1, assembly GCA_007859745.1. NCBI lineage: Bacteria > Pseudomonadati > Planctomycetota > Phycisphaerae > Phycisphaerae bacterium RAS1. The sequence continues at coordinate 471,947 of SMLU01000003.1, forward strand.
AAACCGGAGCTGGTTCGGGCACGTAGACGACCAGCCCGTTAACGCGCGCGTCGCCTGGAATCTGGGCGAGCTGCGTTCGCTCACCCGTTTCGAGGTCGACGCCGAACAGGAAGGCGTTCGTACCAACAAACAGAGTCCTTTCATCCGGGGAAATGCCTAGTACGCCACTAGAAGTCTGAAATCCCGTGATGAGCGTCTGCCGCAGGGCCGCATTCTCCGCCGGGTACTTGTAGATCGTGCCGGTGTTCTCGTCGGTCATCACGTACAGGTTGCCCTGGCTGTCGCCCGTGAGCGACTGCACGCGCCCCGTTCCGGGTCCGTCATACGCGTCGAAGTCGTGAATCTGTCCGTCGGGCGTGAAGCGCTTCACAAGCCCCTCCGGACCGGAAATCTCGTTTGCTCCACCCCAGTACAGATCCCCGCTGGCGCCGAACGCGATCGAGCCGTAGCCCGGCAGCGTGCTGCCGAAGAATTGACTCGGCCCGTTCCCCTGCGGAAACCGCGTAATGTGATCGAAGCCGTCATTGAATGCAAACAAGTCCCGGTTGCGGTCGTAGGCCAGGCCGTTGTCCCCGGCCGGCCCCGCCAGCCCGTCGGACCCGCTCAGAACAACCGACTGGCTCGCGTCGCTGCGGACTTCCAGTATCTGGTTCAGGCTTCGCCGAAAAACGCGCAGCCCCGAGCCGTCGGGCGTAAACGCCATCCCGCCCAATCCGCGGTTATTCGTGTATTGCAGGAACGGCGTCACCTGCCCGGAGGCGGGATCAATTTCATAGATCGTGTCGATCGGCGTGAAGGGATCGCCCGTCCCGGCGTGCGTCACGTAGACATGCCCGTATTGAAAATCTGCCCGCGCCGGCGGAACCACTAGCAAGGCACACGCCACCGCGGCGACAACCGGCCCGAATTTGCTGAGCTGACGCATGATTACTTCTCATTTCAATGCCGCGCGATCGGCTTCGCGGCAGCATAGGGAACTGCACTTCACTCCATTATTGCCCTTCCGTTACCGGCGTATCAATACGAATCATTCACCTTCACGGTATCTCGGTTCTGCCCGACGCGAGCCGACAGCAGCGGCCCGATCGGGTCCATTCCGACGGAATAGCAAGCTGCGAAGAAGCGCGGGCCGTAGCATCGGCCCTCAGTGGCCGACGCCGAGATTCCTCGGCCTCTTGCACTCGCCGTCGGCCACAGAGGGCCGACGCTACAGTTTTTTAGCGACCTGTTTGGGCCCCGCCAACCGCTCCACCCGGACTCTTCCAGAAGCGCCGGCTCACCACTGTGCTTCGCCGAAGGGCCCCATCGGTGCGGCGCCGCGGGCCTTCTTCGCCGAGGAGAACTCCTTCAGGATCGCCGCGGCCAGCGACATGTCGCCGGGCGTGGTGATCTTGATGTTCCGCCGGTCCGCCGCGACGACCGTGACGCCGTGACCGCTGCGCTCGACCACTTCGGCGTCGTCGGTCGGACGCAGGTCGGCCGGCAATTTCTGGTAGGCCGCGCGGATCAGGTCCTTGCGAAAGACCTGCGGCGTCTGAGCCTCAAACAGCCCCTGCCGCGAGACGGTTTCATCGATGACCCCGGACGCGGCGACGCGCTTGATCGTGCCGGAAAGCGGCGCGGCCAGAATTGCGGCTCCGCTCTTGGTGGCCTCGTCGAAGACCTTGTCGATCCAGGATTCGAGCAGGCAGGGACGGACCGCGTCGTGCACAGCGACGAAATCGGCCTCGTCCGCAACGATCTCCAGCGCTGCCCGAACCGACTGGTAGCGCTCCTCGCCGCCGCGGACGAGCTTGATGTTCATGAACATCAGGTTGGCGGCGTACTTCTCCTTGACGACGTCGTAGTCGTCTGGCGCGACCGCGAGAATCGTCTGCACGACGTCGGGTCGGTTGATGAACAGCTCGATGGAGCGGATGAAGATCGGGCGGCTGTCGATCTGCGCGAAGGGTTTCTTGACGTCCCCGCCGAATCGCTTGCCCGCGCCGGCGGCGGGAATGATGACTGCGAACTGAGCCATGCGTGCACCTCGTGGCTACACGATGGTAGCGCGGAGCGCGGGGGTCAAGAGGCGTTCCGGCACGCGGTAATAGAAAAACAGAACGCGAAGCGCCGACCGGCGCCCCGCGGAGGGGCGCTGACCTGTGCTTCGCGTTCCAACGCGCGGACCGAACCTGCCTACGCGGACTGCAGGCCTTCGCCGAGGGCTTCCAGAACCTTCTGGTCCTCGTCGGAGATGTTGAACTGGTCCGGGTTGTCGATGGCGTTCTGGATGTCGTCCAGCGAGTTCAGGTTGTTGTCGGCCAGAATGTTCACAATGGCCTGCGCCTGCTCGTCGGACAGCGGAGCGATCACCGAATCAGGCTGCGACAGGATGACATCCGTCGCCAACTGAACCTCGTCGGCGTTGAGCGACGAGAGCTGGTCGTTGAGCACCTTGCTGCCGGCCGACAGCAGCGAGCCGCCGCCCTGATTGCTGGTGCGGGCGTCCGAGCCCGGGCAGCCGCCGATCGTCGCCAGGCTCACCATCGCGGCCATGGCCACAACGCCGAATTTCCCTGTGTTTCTCATCCTGAATCTCTCCTCAAGGTAAGCGGTCAACCAAACGCTGCGGATCGAAGTCGATAAACAGGCTCTGCAGCGCGCCGTCGGGCACATCCGACGGGATCAGCGCTGCATTCAACGGATCGTCCAGGAACGCGCCCAACTGTGTCACCGTCGCCAGGTTGTTCAGTCTAAACGTGTCTACGATGGCCTGCGCCTCGACGTCGGTCAGCGCCAGGTTCAGCGCGTCATCGACGTCCGCCGCCTCGTCGCCGTAGACCTGCACTTCATCGGGCGTCAGCGTGCTGAGCGACCCGCCGGTGATCTTGTCGAACGCGGTCCGCAGCTCGCCGCCGAGCTGATTGCCCAGCCGCTCATCCCGCAGGATGGCGTTGATCTCCAGCGGCCCCAGCCCCAGCTCCGCCAGGCGCTCGCGCTTGACCGAGGCGGACAGCGCGGCGTTCGTACGGATGAACTCAATCTCCTCAACGGTCGTGGGGAGCAACGTGGCGTAGTCCTCCGGGGGGCAGCCGGCGGGAGCCCCGACCAGGGCCAGCAGCCCGCAAAGGCCCGCCGCACACGCTCGCCACACCTTACTTAATCGCCGTCGGTGCATCGTGTTCACGCTCAGTCGCTCCCTACCGGGCGGCGACGCAGACCGATATGATAGCCGCGCCGTCGCGGCACACAACTGCCGCCACGTTGGGGGACCGGCCTCCGGCCGGTCTTCCGTTGTACTCGAGCGGAGTCCGGCCCAAGACCGATCCGCCGTTGCCGCGAACGCTGCGCCGGGAGTCAGTTGAATGCGGGTCGCGATCGTCGGTTTTCCATTCAGCGGCAAAACATCGCTCTTTACCGCAATATCGGGCGTTCCACGCGACCATCTGAAGCTGGCCGAAGAGAACCTCGCCGCCGTCAAGGTGCCCGAGCCGCGGCTGGATTGGCTCGAACAGGCCTACACCCCGAAGAAACGAACCGAGGCGACGATGGACTTCGTCGACCTGCCCGGATCGGCCGAGGGAGATGAGGAAAAGGCCGGACTGACCAAGCACCTGCCGACGCTGCGGCTGGCCGACGTTCTGCTCTTCTGCCTGCGGGCGTTCGACTCGGCTTCCGTGCCGCCGCACATGGGGAGCGTCGACCCGCAGCGCGACGCTTCGCTGCTGCGCGACGAGATGCTGCTGGCCGACATGGTCACGCTCACCGGCCGCAAGGAGCGGCTCGAAAAGTCCGCCAGCCGGCCCTCGAAGGAGCAGGACGCGCAGAAGAAGGAACTCGCACTGGTCGAGCGCTGCCTGACGGCGGCCGAGAACGGCAAGCCGGTGCGCGGCGTCGTTCAACCCGGCGACGAGGAGAAAATGCTCCGCAGCTTCGGGTTGCTGACGCTCAAGCCGGTGGTCGTGGCGCTGAATGTCGGCGAAAGCGCCATCGCCAAGCCGCCGCCGCTGGACGCCGGCGCCGCGTCGGCGGTCATCGCGGTCAGCGCCGCGCTCGAGGCCGAGCTGATCTTGATGGAGCCTGCGGACCGGCCGGCGTTCATGGCGGACTACGGCATCTCAACGCTGGCGCGCGACCGGCTGATCCGGGCGTGCTTTGAGGCGCTCGGGATGATCCACTTCCTGACGGCCGGACCCGAAGAGGTGCGTGCCTGGCCGATCCCGCGCGGCTTCACGGCGGTCGAAGCGGCGGGACGGATTCACACCGATCTGGCCAAGGGCTTCATCAAGGCGGAGACGATCGCATACGACGACCTGCGCGCCGCGGGTTCGATGCGCGACGCCAAGGCGGCCAACAAAGTGCGGCAGGAGCCGAAGGGGTACGTCGTGCAGGATGGGGACGTGATTCTCTTCAAGCACAGCGCGTAGCCGGAAGCGGGCGGGGCCCGCAAGCCATGGTCCGCACAGCGGACGCCACATGTAGGGTCCGCTGTGCGGACCAATCCGGTAGTGCGTAGCGGTCGCTGTGCGGACCGCCCACCTCACGCTACCATCCATCACATGCCCGTCTATCGCCGCTGGTTCCAGCCTGGCGGGACGTTCTTCTTTACGCTGGTTACCGAAGGGCGAGCGCCGATCCTGTGCAGCGACTCAGCCCGCGCGTTTCTCCGAACGGCAACCCTCGAAACACGCGCGCGCTGGCCATTCGAGATACTGGCGTGGGTGCTGCTTCCCGAACATCTGCACACCATCTGGACGCTTCCGCCCGGCGACGGCGATTTCTCCGTTCGTTGGGCCTTCCTCAAGAAGCAGTTCTCCAAGGCATGGTTGGCGGCGGGCGGGCACGAGCAGCGCCGTTCAACGTCGCGCATCCAGAATCGCCGCCGCGGCGTGTGGCAGCGGCGGTTCTGGGAGCATCTGATTCGGGATGAGCGAGAGTCGCAATGTCTGGCGGATTACATCCACCACAACCCGATCAAGCACGGGCATGTCCAGTGCGCCCACGCGTGGCCGTGGTCTACGTTTCACCGCCTGGTCAGGGAAGGCGCGTACACGCCTGACTGGTGCTGCAGTTGCACGACGCCGCGACGTCCGATGATCGACGACGCACTCCTGCAACCGCTCGTCGGCGAGTAGAGCCAGTGTAGGGTCCGCTGTGCGGACCAATCCAGCAGCCATTAGGTCGCAGCAATGGTCCGCACAGCGGACCCTACATCCATGGTCCGCACAGCGGACCCTACTTGTCAACTTGTCGGGTACGATTGCACAGAATGTCGGCTGTGATACTTCTTCTGCAAATTGCCGCGGCGGCCACGTCCACGTCCATCCGATACGAGCGCCTGGAAAACGGGTTGCGCGTCTGTATTTTCGAAGAGCATTCGCAGCCGCTGGTGAGCGCGCAGCTCTGGATCGCCGCCGGCTCGGCGCTCGATCCGCCGGACCGAGTGGGGCTTTGCCACATTGCGCGTGCACTGCTCGAACCCGAACCGGGCGCGCCTCCCGACGCGTTGAATGCCGAAAGCCGCACGCTCCGCGACGCCTGTTTTTTTGCGGCCGTCGCGCGCACCGCGCCGGCCGCGTCGGCGCCCGCCGACGAGATCCCGCTCGATGGGCTGCTCGCCCGTCACGCGCGGCGACTCGCGCAGCCGAGTGTTAGTGAATCCGCGGTCGCCGCGGCGATCGCGCGCGCCGACACGTCGGCCGCGGCGAACATTGCGGCCGTGGACGGCATTGACGCGGCGCGGATCGACGCCTGGCAGGCGCTGCTGGAACGGGCGTTCGCCGCGGCGGGCGCGGCCCATCATCCCTACAGCCGCCCGCCGGGAGCGATGGGTCCGTGGACGCGAAACGCCGATCCACGCGAGGTCGAAGAATTCCTGCGGCGCTGGTTCGTTCCGGCCAACGCCACCCTGGTCGTGATCGGGGACGTGTCGGCTGTGAGCGTGCTGGATCAAATCCGCGACCGGTTCGGCGCATTGCCGCGGGCTGACCCGCCGCGGCGGCCGGAAATCCCGTTCTTCCGGGACCCGCCGCTGGTCGCCGTGAATGACGGCGTCGGCGGCGCGGCGATGGCGTGGTTCACGCCGCCGGCGGGCGATTTTCAGAACGCGGCGTTCGACGTGTTGGTGCGGCGGGCGTTGAATCCGGTCGATGGCGTGAATCGCCAGCGACCGATTGACGGTTCGCCGGGCGGCGCGCGGTTCCTGCGGCTCGGTTGGCGCGAAATGGGGCTGTGCGTACTGACGCTGCGGCCGAGCGAAAGCCCGGCGGAGGCGCGTGCGCGACTCGATCAATTCCTCACGAGACTCGACGCGGCGCTGTCGAGCGCCGAAGGGTCTGAGATTTCGCTGAACCGCGCCCGAGCGCTCGCGTTTCGCGCCGCGCTTGAGCGGCGCATGGGCTTCGCGGCCCGCGCGCGGCTGCTGGGGGAGGCACAGGTCGTCGCCGGAGATTTCCTGGCGGATGAGTACGAGCGCGGCGCCGTGGCCCGGGTCGATTCCGCCGCGCTGAACGACGCGCTGGCGGAGCTGAAGCGCGCCGCCGCCGCGGGCGTCGAAGAAAGTCAGAGCATCCGCGGCGCGGCGGAACTGCCGGGCAGCGGCGCGCCCGTGTCCGCCGAATCATTGCAGTTGGAGCGGCGGCCATGCGTGCGGCGCTCGGGCGGGCGGGTCGAGTGCAGCTTCACGCCGATCCCCGGCGAGCTGCTGGCCGCGGTGCGCGTGCGATGCCCGCGATGGACCGACTCCGCCACGCTGCGAAATGGCGTAGAGCGCGGCGCGGCGGGATGGGATGCGGCGCGGCTGGCCGACTACCTGAGCTACCACGGCCTGACGCTGCGGGTCGCCGACGCGGCAGACGGACCGGGCATCTTGATTGACGGCGCGCCGCGCGAGCTCGCGCAAATGATCGAGCTGGCGGGCCAGTTGGCGAAAGAGCTGGCCCCGGCGGACGCGCCACTCCTGCTTCTGGTCATCGCCGATGCCGAGGCGGTAGCGGTGTTCAAGCTTGTTTTCGGCGATGATTCGGGCGCCGGAGGGTTCTTTCTCCCTTGTCAGGCCGGCGACGCTTCGCGGTAGCGTGCTTAGTCACGTTCTTTGCACTTGATTGGGTGGGACGGGCGTCTCGCCCATCGTGCGACGGGCGAGACGCCCGTCCCACCCAGACACTGGCGCGAGACGCGCGTCTCACCCAGAGACTGGCGGCATTTACGTGCCGCGGGCTTCGGCGATGTGCAGCTCGTCGAAGGCCAGCGAGCGCTGCGCCTCGTTCTGAAGTCCCTCGGCTGCAACGCGCAGATGGCGCGCGGCGGCGGCGTAGTCCTGCAGGTAGCGGCTATAGATCAGCCCCAGCAGCAGACGAACCTGGTGCGCGTCGGGCGAGCCGGGATGGGCCGCGAGGTACAGTTCGTAGGCCCGCGCGGCAACGTCATGGCGACCGGCCTGCGCCAGGTGATTCGCCAGTTCGAGCTGCGCGGCGCGCGGCAGGGCGGCGTCAGGCGAGAGCTCGAGCAGCATCAGGTAAGACGCGATCGCCTGCCCGATCCGCCCGGCCGCCATGGCGGTCATCACTTCTTCGCGCAGGCGCTCGACGGGAGTGATCGGAATCTCCTCCAGCGGCCGCGAGCCGACTTCGCGCACGATTACCGGCCGGGCCATCCGGCCCGCCGGCGCCAGCGCCGAACGCCGCAACCGCCGATCCCACAGGGCGGCGATGTCAAACTGGTTACGCGGCAGCGCCCGTACAAGCAGCATCATCAGCGACACGGCGAAACCGAAGGCGTAGCCGCCCAGGTGCGCCGAGTACGCGACGTTTGAGATCGCCCCGCGATCCAGCGAGGGAGCGAGGATGTTGTCCCAAAGGATGATCTTGAACACGATCACAACCATCGCCGGAACGGAGAATGTCGTAATGTAAATGAACATCCAGAACAGAAGCGTGACGCCGACGCGCGGATAAAGCGCCAGGAACGCGGTTGTGACCGCGGCGATCGCCCCGGAAGCCCCGAGGATCGGGTTGTCCGCCGTGCTCACGAACGTCAGCCCGGCAACGACGCCGCCGGCCAGATAGAACAGCGCGTAGCCGATGCCGCCCATGCGGTCGCACACGGCGTTGCCGAAGATGAACAGGAAGAGCATGTTGCCGACGAGGTGGGCCAGGTCGCCGTGCAGGAACTGATAGGTAACGTACTGAAAGAGCAGCGGGCGGGCGGCATCGAGCGTGTAGAGCGCCTTAACCTGCTCGCCGCCGCGGCCGCCGAAGATATCCGTTATGAAGAAAACGGCGACGTTCAGGGCGACGATGACGTAGTTGGCGACAGGCGGACGGCGCGGGCGGACGTCGGTGCCAATGGGGAGCAGGATCATTCAACTCGGCCTTAGCTGGGCTAAGCACTTCGATCAGAACCCCGCACGGGAGTGCGGGGCCCGCTGGCCCGCCACTTCCGTGGCGGGTTCTGAACGTCACGGGTTCCCGAATTCCCTTCGCCGCACGTCATGCTCAACGGCTGACAAGAGCTGTCGGCGCAATTCGATCGGCAAGGACGTATCCGCTTTCAGCCGCTTGATCATCGCCTCGCCGCCGGCCACAACCGCGCGGGCGAAATGATCATAGCCCGGCCGACCCTCCGCAAGCATCTGCAGATCGAGTTGCAGCCCGTCCGGCCAGGCTACGTCGCGGCTGCCGCGCCGAAAATCTCCGGCCGCCAGCGCCGTCTTTGCCAGCGCCGCCACCCATGCCGGCTGATCTGTCGCGTCCGCCCACAACTCCAGCATCCGCCGCACACGCGGATCGTCGCTCTCGGGCGACAAGGTCATCGCCGCCGTCAGCGCCGGCGGGTTCGGATCGCGCTGCCGGGGATCGAGCAGCTCAACCAGCCGCGGCGTGAAGCCGAGTCGCTCGCTGTGCCAGCGGGTCAACGCGGCGTCGAGCGTGGTCCAGTCCTGGAGTTGAGCCAGGAGGTCCGCCTCGAGCAGCCGCCGCGACGGCACGATGCGGCGCTCCAATCGCAGCGGCGGCGGATATGAACGGGCGCCGGATCGGAGCGGTCCCGGCTTGGCCAGACCGCTGCTCTCCGCCCACCGCAGCACCGCGCGCACATCTTCATGCCGCACATGCGACAGCGACGTCGCCGCGCCGATGTCGCCGAACGACCGCCCGCTCAGCCGCACTACCGCCCACGCCACGCGCTGCTGGTCCGCGGGCGGGCAGTCCGGCAACAACCCGATCAGGGACTGCACGATGCGCTCGCGAGCGCTCTTTTGCTGCGGCGCCGCGACGAGCAGGATCAGACCGGCCGCCGCGCGCGTCGCGGCCGGGGCGCGTTCCGCGACCCGCACCAGGCTGCGGCGGGCGGATTGCAGTTCGGCCCGCGACTCGTCCCCGAACGTCATGCCGGAGGCGCTCGCGACCGACAGCGGCGGGCGGGCGAGCTCGAAAACCGCCATCGCAAAAGCCTCGCCCTGATCGTTGCCCAGCCAGCCGGCGGCTTCCCAGTATGCGGCGACGACCGCGTCCAGCGCGGTCAGCGAATCGTCGAGAACCAGCGGCCGCAAGGCGCGCGTGGCGCGCTCGCAGGATTCGCGCGCGGCGCGCTGCGCCAAGCGCGCGGCATCGCTGCCCGTCAGCCGCTCCAGCCGTTCGAGGAAAATCCGCCGCTGCTGCCGGTCGATCCACACGCGCTCGAGTTCCGCGGCGACGCGCTCGTCCTTCGCCGCGCCGCGAGCTTCAAGAGCGGACTGTCGCAGCGACGGGACGCTGTCGCACGCTTCCAGCGCGACGATCGCGTCCGAGCCGGCTTGCGGACCCATGCGAGCCAGAACCTCGATCGCCAGCGACACGCCGGTGAGCCGCGCCGGACGGGTGGCGGCCTGCGCCAGTCGCTCCTTCATCGCCGCGGCCAGCGCCGGCGCGGCTCGCGGCCCCACCGCGGCGAGTTCATCCGCCGCGGCTTGCGCCCCGGCGTCATCCGCGAAGAGCCGCGCGACGATCGGCTCGATCGGAACGAGCGGAGCCGGCTTTGTGGCGGCGGCGGTCGGCTCGGAGCGCGCCTGCCGCCGGGACGTGAGCGCGGTCTGGATGATCACGGGAACGGCCATGATCAGCAGGAGCGCCGCACCGCCGAGCATGAGCCGCGTTTGAATCGACAGCAGCCTCCAGCGCTGCGCGAGAGTCGCGCGTCGTCCGGTCGCCAGATCCGTGGCGCAATGGCGGCAGAGCGTCGCGCCCGGCGCCAGCCTCTTGGCGCAGCGAGGACAGGCGACGCCCACCTCAACCGCGGCGCGCTCTTCCGCCACGCGCTGCGGCAGCGGTACGGTGAAGGTCTGGCTGCACGCGGGGCAGCGACGCTCTTCACCGAGCGTGTCGTCCTCGGCCCGCAGGACCTTCTGGCAATGAGGGCAGCGGATTTTCAGCGGCATCAGGTACTCGATCAGCACGCGCGTTTCCGGCCGTGCGTCACGCCGGAAATCAGGATTGTAACGGCGATTACCGGTGGCGCGCGCTGGTGGCTGTGACCGAAGATCTTGCGGGTGCGCTTGGGCGCGGTCTTAATCCGAACCCCAAGCGCCAGCGCGCGGGTATTTGTACGAGCGTCACCCAACCCTGAGAATGCCCACGCGCTTGCGCTTGGGGCTCGGATCCCATTGGGCCGCGGCCAAAAACTGTCCCGCAACCGGATTTGGAAGGCTCGGCGGGCATCTCCGTCCGGACCCGCCGCGCCAAGCGGCGGGTTGACGTCGCCGGACCGAATGGCACCGATCGCTTGCGATCGTCACCCCGCCGCTTGGCGCGGCGGGTTCGGAAAAACGGCCCGGCCGCCGGCGGCGCCATGAACGTCGGCAATACCCCCGCCGAGTCGTCGCGCATCTCTCACCCACGACGACGAACGTCCAGAAAGACAGCGGTGCGCACCTTTCTGGCAAGCCACTTGCCCATCAGCGAGCCACGTTTCGAGACGTTGATGGGGAGCAGCCAGATCAGGTAGCCGCCTTGGCAAAGGTAGAACCAGAACGAGTCACCGAAGTTCAGCGGACGCTGAGCGATAAGCAGCGCCGCCAACAGCGCGGACGGCGCTGAGAACAGGAAATAACGCAGCAGTACGTGCAGCAGGGCCGAGCGCCAGGCGTCGTTGCCAACCCCGGGAAGGCCGAACATCGCGACCAGCGCGATCAGGAACATGCCGGCGGCGGAAAAGCACGTGCACGCACCGGCGTCCGCACCGAGGAGCGGAACACTGCACAACGACACGATTGTGAACGGCGCGGTGAACGCACACACGCAGGCGCCGAGGCGGAAACGCGACTCCACGCCGCACAGCTCACGCTCAATCTGTTTCGCCGCCATCGGGCTCAGCGGCTCGTACTTCGTTCCACATTCCGGGCAGCGCAGGTCCGAAAGCGGTAGGCCGTGCAGGTTGTATCCGCATTGGACACACGGAGCGTCATAGTCGACTTGAATGTGGGCAGGGTGGTTCGAATCGACCATGACAGCGCGCTCGCACCGCTCACGCCGTCGGACGCGGAGGTCCGACGCTACGTCATTTGCCCCTCGGCGAGTGCGATCGCCGAGAGCAACCCCTTGGCCTTGTTGATCGTCTCCTGATACTCGGCCGCCGGTTGCGAGTCGGCGACGATCCCGGCCCCGACCTGCACATAGGCCCGGTGCTTTCCGCCGTCGGCGGGCTGCATCACCAGCGTCCGCAGGCCGATGCAGGTGTCCATGTTGCCGGCGAAGTCGATGTAGCCGATCGCCCCGGCGTACGGGCCGCGGCGCGTCGGCTCAAACTCGTCGATGATCTGCATCGCCCGCACCTTCGGCGCGCCGCTGACCGTTCCGACCGGCAGCGTCGCTCGAAGCGCATCGAAGGCGGTCTTTCCTTCGGCGAGCTCGCCCGTCACGGTGCTCGAAATGTGCATGACGTGGCTGTAGTACTCGATCGACATCGTCTCGGCGAGTTTCACGCTGCCGGGCCTGGCCACGCGGCCGACGTCGTTTCGGCCGAGGTCCACCAGCATGATGTGCTCGGCCCGCTCCTTCGGATCGGCCAGCAGCTCGTCACGCAGCCGCCGATCCTCCTCTTCCGACTTGCCGCGCGGCCGCGTGCCGGCGAGCGGACGATTGGTCACGACGCCCTCCTCCACGCGGCACATGATCTCCGGGCTGGCCCCGACCAGCGTCACCTGCGGCGATTTGAGATAGAACATGAACGGCGACGGGTTGATCACGCGCAGCGCCCGGTAGATGTCGAACGGATCGGCGGCGGTCTCCAGCAGCAGCCGCTGCGAGATCACGACCTGAAAAACGTCGCCGGAGCGAATGTACTCCTTGCAGGCGTCCACCACCTGCTCGAACCGGCCGCGCTCGAAGTTGCTGGCGTAGCGCGTCAGCGGCTCGACCGGCAACGACACGCCGACCGGCCGCAGCGGCGCCGGTCGGCTCAGCTTCTCTATCACACGCTCGACGCGCGCCGCGGCCTGGTCGTAGGCGCGGCGCAGGTTTTCGTCGCCGCCCTCCTCGATCGCCGCGTGAACAACGACCAGCACCAGCTTGCGGACGTGGTCGAAGACCACCATCGACTCATACAGTCCGAAGAGCAGATCGGGCAGGCCGCGGTCATCCGGCGGCGACGCGGGCAGGTCCTCGCCGTAGCGAACCACGTCGTATGCGGCGTAGCCGACCGCGCCGCCGACGAATCGCGGCAGGTCTGGCATCTCCGCGGCGCGATAGGCGGTCATGCGTTTTTCCAGCTCGGCCAGCGGGTCGGCGGCGGTGATTTCGCTGGCGCTGCCCTGGCGAAGATCAGTGACGGCGACGCGCTGGCGCGTGGCCTGGAAAACGACCGATGGGTCGGCGCCCAGAAACGAGTAACGCGCGACCTTCTCGCCGCCCACGACGCTTTCGAGCAGGAACGCGTGCTGCGACGTGGCGGCCAGCCGTGCGAACGCCCCCACCGGAGTCAGGTCGTCGCCAATCAGCCGCGCCACCAGCGGCACGCGGTTGTGCCCGGCGGCATGGGAACGGAATTCGCTGAAAGTCGGCGTGATGATGCTCATGCAGATCATCAGTCCAGCGTCGGGCGCCGCTGGCGCGGCGGGCGCCACTGGCGCGTTGGGCGCCACTGGCGCGTTGGGTGCCACTGGCGGCTTGCCCGCCAGTGCCCGGCCGGGAAAGAAAAGCGTGGCGACGGGCAGCGTCGTGGCTTTCCCGGCGCGACTCCAATCAGAACGCGAAACGCAAGCGAGCGCCCACGCCAGTTTGCGCTCGCTTGCGCATCGCGTTCTGAAAGCCGGCTCACGCGCGGCCCTGGCCCGCGGTCGAGCGAACCCAGTCGAGATAGCCGAACCGCCAGAGGTACAGATAGCCGACCACGAGTATGCCGAAGAAGAACAGCATGTCCCACATGGCCGCCGCGCCGCCTTCCTTGAACACGACCGCCCACGGATACAGGAGAGCGATTTCGACGTCGAACACGACAAACAGCAGCGCGACCACGTAGAAACGCAGATCGAATTGGATCCAGCTCTGCCCCACCGGCAGCTCGCCGCACTCGTAGGAATCGCCCTTCACCGCGTGCCGGATGGTCGGGCGGACGAGCGCACCGATAAGCAGCGGCGCCAGCACCATGGCGACGCCGGCGAAGATGAAAATCAGAAAGCCCTGCACGATGACAGCCGGATCGGTGGTCGGGGCCACGAGGTCGCTCCTCTCTGCCTGTCGCACGGATCGTACCGCGCCGCGGCGGGGACTGCACCGGGCGCGGGGCCGCACGATCTCTTTCCGAGCCGCGACCGTGAGGGAACGATCCGCGCCGGAAGAACCGCTTCCTTACGGGCGCGGCTCTGCTCATGGGCGCGGCTCTGCTCATGGGTGCGGCTCTGCTCATGGGCGCGGCTCTGCTTACGGGCGCCGCGCCGAATCGCGTACATTGCACGCGTGGCGGCGACGCTGATCGACATTCCCATTCGGTTCGAGTGGTTCCGCGCCCGGGCGGTCCTGATCGGGATTTTCCTCGGGTGCGTGATTGGACTTGCCGTCGCAGCATTGCTGATCGCGGCCAGCGCCTGGGGGCCCGCCGGCACCGCCACCGGCCTGATCCTGGTCGTCGGAGCGATATTCGCGCTACTGGCGCTGCGCCACTGGAACCGGCGCCGGCGAATCTTAGAGGCCGTGCGCAGCTCCTCGCTCGACGCGGACGCCATTGCCGCGCTGTTCGAGCGACTCAAGCGATCCGAGCCGCAACCGACCGCCGGCGCGATCCTGGAAGGACTCGTGCGACGCGTGCCCGGCGGCCTCGCGATGCGCGCCGCGCCGCAGGACCGTCTCGCGGCGGTCGTTCCGATCGACCAGACGTTCGAGCCGGCGGTGCTGGACGAATCATCAGATGAATTCGTGGCGCTGGCGCCTGACCTGGCCGCGCCGTCTGATGCGCAGCATCCCGCGGAAAAGCAGTGGCGACGCTCCGTCCGCCGGCAGGCGCGGCTTGGCGCGCTGGCCCCGCTGCCGGTGCTGGGCTACTTCCTGATCAGGACGATCGTCGATGCGCTGCGCCAGCGGCGAGTGACGCCGGAGCTCGCGCTCTGGATCGCCATCACCGGCGCGCACGCATTCTTCTTCCTGTTCCCCAGCGGAATCGGAAGCACCAGCCGCCTCTTTGTCGTTCCCGGCGGCGCGGTGCTGCGCCGCTCATGGTATCAGCGCTGGCGAACCGGCAAGGCTTCGCTGCGCTATCTCACAGCGGACGCGGCGCTGCTCTGCGTCGTCCCGGTTCGCAAGAGCCAATGGACGGCGGTCTTCGCCGACCGTGAAGGAGCGACCGCCGCGACGATCACGCGAAATGAGGCGATGTTTCTTCTGCGAGCCTGGCTCAGTCCGGTTGCGCCGCCATCGACCGAGCACGTTGAGGCCTACTTCGATAGCACACGGAGTGAGTAAGGCGAATCCGCGGCGCGACGGGCGCGGTCCTGTTCGCAGCGACGAGGCCCGAACGTGAGTGCCCAGCCGCATCGTCGCCGTGCCGCTCACGCGCCGGAAGATGGCGATCCTGGCGCCGTCGCCGGCGCACCACATTCAGGACAGCGTCCGCTCACATTGCCCGTGAGGTCGTAGCCGCACTGTTCACACGCACTGGCGATCCGCTCCCGCTTGCGCCAGACGAAGACGGTGACTGCGGCACTGGGTAACAGCAGTATCCAGAGCGGAATGTGGAGCCATCCGCTCGTGAGCGTGCCTGCAAACGCGAACCACCAGCGCATCGCGTGCAGGTGGAATCCAAAATTCCCCACTTCGAAAGACATCCGCGGGCGGCCGGGCGGCGGCAGCGGCCACCATCCCACGGCCAGCAACCCGTCGGTGATCCCCAGGCAGCCGATCGGCGCGTACAGCGCCACGCCGGGGTGAAACGCGCTGCGGACGTAGATCGCGGCCAGCGCGAGGGTCGCGACCGCCCAGACCCACCGACGCCGCCGCGCACGTCGCCCGAAGCCGCGCTTCATGGCCTTCTATCCGCCGGCCTTCATGCTCTCGATCAGAATGTCCGCAATCTCCGGCCGCGTGAACTCCACCGGCGGGCGCTGGCCCTTGGCCAGCATCTCACGCACCGCCGTCCCCGACAGCGAGACGCGCTCCTCCGGTTTGCTGTTCGTGGTTTTGTCGGTCGCCATCGCGCCGCTGCGGCGGCACCAGAAGCTGTTGTCGAACTTCAGCGGCGTGATGCCGATGGCGGCCGGGTCGAACTCGTCGAAGAGCTTCTGCGCGTCGTAAGTGCCGTAGTAGGCGCCGACGCCGGCGTGGTCGCGGCCGACGATGAAATGCGTGCAGCCGTAGTTCTTGCGGACCAGCGCGTGCAGGATCGCCTCGCGCGGGCCGGCGTAGCGCATGGCGGCGGGCCAGACCGACAGCATCGCGTTTTTCGGGCTGTAGTAATTGTCGAGCAGGACCTTGTAGCAGCGCATCCGCACGTCGGCCGGGATGTCGCCCTTCTGCGTCTGGCCGACGAGCGGATGCACCAGCAGACCGTCGCAGATTTCCAGGGCACACTTGGTGATGTACTCATGCGCTCGGTGAATCGGGTTGCGCGTCTGAAACGCGACCACCGAGTGCCAGCCTTTCTCGACGAATTTCACGCGCGTCTGCCCCGGCGTCAGCCGATATTCGGCGAAAGGCGGATCGATGCCGGGCGTCAGCACTTCCAGCGGCCCTGACAGGCACACCTCGCCCTGGGCCATCGTCACCGCCACGCCCGGATGGGCGGGGTCACTGGTGCGGAAGACCTTGCTGGCCTCCTTGGCCTTGTCATGCCGGAATTTCTCCTCGACGGTCATGATCGCCAGCACGCGATCGTGATCGTCGGCCAGCGCCACCGGGCGGCCGAAGTCGATCTTCGCCGCGGTTGTGTTGTCGACGCAGCAGAGAATCGGCACGGTCCACGCCAGGCCGCTGGCCAGTCTCATGTGGTCGCAGACGCTGTGGAAATCCGGCTCGGTCATGAACGTCGTGAGCGGGCTGAACGCACCGACCGCCAGCAGCTCCAGGTCGCAGCGCTCGCGCTCCCCAAGCCGGATGTGCGGCATGTTTTTCGCCGCGGCGGCGCGCTCTTCACGTCGGGCGCCGGGAACGAGCAGGTCAACGAGTTTTCCGCCGTGGGGCGGGATGAGGGCGTGTTGAGACATTATTCCTCCAATGTCGATCACCGGAGTTTACGGAGCCCTGCTCGAATCGGAAAGTGCGGCTTTCGGAACCATGGATCTCGGTAGGCCCGGCGGGCATTTCTGTCCGAACCCGCCGCGCCAAGCGGCGGGGTGACGTCCCCGGCCTGCTGGGGCGGCGCTCGCCTACATCGTCACCCCGCCGCTTGGCGCGGCGGGTTCGGAAAGACGGCGCGGTCGGCGGCGCTTGCCAAAACCAACGGCCACACCCGAGCAGCTCGCCCTGGGCAAACAAAGAGTCCCGTGCCAGCACGGCGCCGACACGGGACTCCGAAGGGGGACACGACAGCTTCCGTCTCTATTCTTCCATTCAGTTAGTAAAGTGCTGAACTTTTGTTGCCGAAATATGCGCTTTCGTCCGCGCCGCACCGCGGTCCGGTAGTATCCGCTTGCGGCTCATCCGACCGCCCGTATGATTCAGACCATGCCCCCGACAATCCGCCGTCTTCTGGCGCGCACGATAATCATGCGACCAAATCAGCGCGCGCGAGTTGGCGCCACCTTTCAGAACGCGAAGCGCAAGCGAGCGCCCACCGCGCCGTGCGCTCGCTTGCGCTTCGCGTTCCGACAGCGGCGCGGAATCGCGCGCAGTCGGTCCGAGCGGTTCTGGCTTTTCGTTCCGCTTCCGCGACCGACGCTGAAATCGCCGTCGGACACAGAGGTCCGACGCTACAGCACTCAGCGCGCCGCAACGGGCCTGGTCGCCTCCCTGCTCCTGGCGCTGCTCGCCTTTCCCGGCTGCGCCGCCCCCGGCGAGCCGGTCGGCGACACGTTCGCCATGCTGCAAATACCGGACCTCGACGCCTACATCGACAACGCCGCCACGTACCTGCGGCAATCGGACTTCCCGCCAGAGCGGATCGACCGCGCCGCCGCGACGATCGTGAGCGAGCCGGTCACGAGCGGGCAGTGGTTCGAGTTCTGGCGGATCGATTCGCAGGGGCCGTATCAGACGCTGGAATCGAGCCTGCACACCACCCGCCGTCGCGTGACAATCGAACTCGTGCGGCAGGGAGATGGCGCGGCGTCGGAGCCGGCCATCCGCGACCCGCGCTCCGAGCCTGAAACGTCCGCGCCCGCGAGCCCGCCGCCGGCGGGCCGCTATCGCGTGGCGGTTCGGGTGGAAAAGGAGCGGTACAACGCGCCGCAGCGTCAGATCACGACCGCCTCCGGCGCGCTGGGCATCTACAACGATCGAGTCCCCACGCGCGAAGGCCTGCGCGGCGCCCGCAGCCGCGGTGAGCAGTGGGTGCCGCAGGGGCGCGATGGACTGCTCGAGGCCTTCCTGCTGGAGAAACTCGCTGATCTTCGAGCGGATGTGCAACCGGTCGAGTAGCCCGCGCGAGCGCTGCTCCCGCGCGCGCCGTTCACGCCAAACGCCGCGCGCTTCGCGGTCGGCCGCTACACCGGCCGAAGTGTCGGCGCGGTCTCCGGCATCGCGTCGAGCACCTTGTCCACCAGCCCGTAAGCGACCGACTCTTCCGCATCCATCCAGTTGTTGCGGTCGCAGTCAGCCACGATCTGGTCGTACGACTTGCCCGTGTGCCGCGCCAGGACGTTGTAGAGCTGCCGCTGCGTCCGCATCATCTCGTCCAGCTCGATCTTCAGATCGGTCGCCGGGCCGCGGGCGCCGCCCAGCGGCTGGTGGATCATGATTCGCGCGTGCGGCAGGACGTAGCGCTTGCCCTTGGCGCCGGCGGCGGTCAGCACGGCCGCCATGCTGGCGGCGGCGCCGGTGACGTAGGTCGCGACCGGGCAGGGGATGAACTGCATCGTGTCGTAGATGCCCATGCCGCTGTAGACCGACCCGCCGGGCGAGTTGATGTACATGTGGATGTCGGCCTTGCGGTCCTCGTTGGCCAGAAAGAGCAGTTGCGCGATGATGACGTTGCTCAAATCGGACGTGACTTCATCGCCCAGAAAGATGATGCGGTCCTTGAGCAGGCGCGAGTAGATGTCATAGGCGCGCTCTCCACGGCCCTCGCGCTCGACCACAATCGGGATCAACTGATTTCGTGCAGGCATTCTTCGATTCCTTTTATGGCTCGGGGAGCATCGGCGTCTCGCCGGTGCGACTTCAGAGCCGCGACCGGAGGGGCGCGGTGCACTCGACGCACCCAGTCTCGCGTCCAACCGCTCCCTCACGGTCGCGGCTCGGAAATTCATCGCGGCGCGGCGACTGAGCGCACCATTACTTCTTCTTCTTTTCCAGCCGCGACTCTTCCAGAATCTCGTCAATCAGGCCGTAGTCCTTGGCCTCCGCCGCGTCCAGAAAACGATCGCGCTCCGTGTCCTTCTCGACCTGCTCGGGCTGCTTGCCCGTGTGCATCGCCAGGATGTTGATCAGCGTGCGCTTCACTTTCATGATCTCGTCCGCCTGAATCCGCATGTCGGACGCCTGGCCCGACACGTAGCCCCAGGGCTGGTGGATCATGATCTTCGAATGCGGCAGGGCGAAGCGCTTACCCTTCGTTCCGGCCGCGAGAATCAGGGCGGCGCCGCTGGCGGCCGTGCCGACGCAGTAGGTGCAGATGTCGCAGCTCAGGAAGCGCATCGTGTCGTAGATGGCCAGCGTGTCGTCGATGTGCCCGCCGGGGCAGTTGATGTACAGATGAATGTCCTGGTCGCGCTTCAGCGACTGCAGGTACAGCATGCTCTTGATCAGGTGCGAGCAGACCGTGCTGCTGTTGATCGTGATTCCGGGGTCGAGCGGCAGGTCGAGAAACAGGATGCGGTTCTCGAGCAGCATTTCGTTGAGGCCCATCTGGCGCCAGGCCTGCCACTGCGAAGCCTGCGCCCGCGGGCGCTCATATTCGGACCAAATCACTCAGACATCTCCTTCCTTGTCGCTCACCGGGCTGACCGCCGGCCTCCGGCCGTCGGCGCCGCCGCGGGAGCGCTGAGATTCTATCGGCTTAACCCCGCTTTGGGATGTCGCGCAGCCGCAATGCCCGCGATTCACCCACGATGCCGATCGCTACCGCTCCCGCCAGCCGGCGTCGATGAACTCCAGGAGGCGATCGAACCGCTTGGCCCAATCCCGCTCATGGTGCCTGCCGCCTTCGATTTCCTCATACCTGAAATCAGCCCCCTCTCGGCAGCCGCGCGCTTTCAGAATCTCGACCAGCGCCCGACAGTCGCTCACCGCCTTGGTGAAGAGCGCCATCGGCCCCTCGCGCGAACCTTCCTCCGTCCCCATGTCCAACCACACTCGCGGCTTCGTTTCCGGCGGCGCACCCCGCACGACCTCTAGGATGGACCGCTCATTCCACGCCAGCGCCGGCGACACCACGCCCGCCGTCCCGAACACGTCCGGACGCTTGTACGCCGCGTAGAGCGAAATCAGCCCACCCAGCGACGACCCGGCGATGGCCGTGTGGCCGGCGTCCGGGCGCGTGCGATAGGTGCGGTCGATCAGCGGTTTGAGCGTTTCGGCGATGAACGCCACGTAGAGATCGCCCCGTCCTCCGCCGCCGAAGCGATCGTCGCGCGCGTGCGTGTATTCGTCGCGCCGATCGGCGTTGTTGTAGATCGCGACGATGATCAGCGGGCGAATTTTCCCCGCCGCGATCAGCCGCTGGGCCGTCTCGTCGGCCGACCATTCAACGCCGCCGAACGAAGTCGCCTCGTCGAAGACGTTATTTCCGTCGTGCATGTAGAGAACGGGGTAGCGGCGCTCGGCGTCTTTTTCATAACCCGGCGGCAGGTACACCAGCACGGTTCGCGTGTTCCCAAGCTGCGGCGATTCAACCGCGTCATGGACGCGGATGTCGCCGGTGCGCGTGCTGCTGCGCTTCGCGCGGGGTGCGGTGCTATCACCGCCGGTCGACCTGTCGGAAAGCAGCACGCGTCGCAATGGGGCCTGATCCGCCCAGCGCGCGATGGCATGGACGATCACTAGCTCGTCTTCGCCGTTCGGCGTCATCGAACGATTCGCCAGTTCGCCGCCGGCGGCCGACTTCTCCACCGTCTGCCACGTGCCCGTCCGCGTGAACTTGTACTCCACCGCCGCCCCGGCCGGCAGCGACCACGTCGCCTCATAAAGTCCCGCCGAAACCCGCGCCAGCGGCCGGCCATCCGCCGGCCAGCCGTCAACCGACATGGCACAGAAGATGCGATCCTGAAAGGGCTCCGCGTCCGGCGTCACGACCACGAAGCGCACGCGGGCCGACGATACATCGCCTGCTGTGCCGACCGGAGCGAGAGCCGGCGCCGCGAGGGCAGAGGCGATTATCGCGGCGACTGACCACCCGCCGCTCAGGCTGGAATGCGGCCGCGACATCGGCCGGCGAGGCGACGTCCTGCTCAACATGCGTGCAACTCCACCGGCAGGTGCGGCGGGCCAATCTGTCCGAACCCGCCGCGCCAAGCGGCGGGTCTACGTCCCCGGCGGGTATCGGCGGGTGTGGCGGCACTCGGCTGCGTTCGTCAACCCGCCGCTTGGCGCGGCGGGCTCGGACAGATGCACCGGCGGCGGGACGGATTGTGCCGCGGCGGGTGCGGGCCGATTAGCCCAGGTGAGTGACGGCCGGATCGGACGTTACGCCGTCCCTGTACCTGTCGCTCCCGCGAGCAAGCTCGGAAGCAGCTCAGTGACGAGCAATTGAACGCCGTAAAAAGCCAGGTCCACAAGGCAACTCTGAAGCTGCAGCGTCACTCCGCCGCAGGCGATCAGCGCAACCCACTTCCATTTCTTCATCGGAAACACTCCAGAACAGCGCGCCGCAACCGTATGAGCAGCGCATGTTAATCGCATTCTCCTGCGGCGTGTCAACCCAGCTTGCAAATTCAATCGCTTACGCGGAAGTAGGTCACCTGCGCCACGGCGACCAGTTTCCCCGACAGGTCGAACATTTCAATCGCCACCGGGCAAAGCGTCTTGCCGAGCTTGATCACACGCGCGTTCGCAACCACATCCGTCATGCACGGAGCGAGGTAACGGACGCTCAGATCGCTCGTGACCAGCGTCTCATCCGGCCCGTTGAGCGTTGCAATCGCGAACCACGCGACGCAGTCGGCCACGTTGGCGAGCATGCCGCCGTGGAACCCCGGCAGCACGCCGTCGAAGCGCGGGTCGTGCCGCGCCGACAGCCGGCAGAAGCCGTCGTCGAACTCCAGGAACTCAAGCCCCAGCGCCGTGACGCACGGCGCCGTCCGGCTGCGTTGAAGAATCGCCTCTCGCCGCGTCGCGTCCAACATCATGAATCTCCATCAGGCCGTCGGCGTCGCGTGACCGCGCCGCGCCCCGCGAGCCTACCAAGCCCGTCAAGCGCGGTTGGCCCCGACAGTCGTGGGTCAGTTTGGGGGACCGGCCTCTGGCCGGTCTTTTCCTCTTCGGCGAGGACGAGACCGGCCGGAGGCCGGTCCCCCAAGCTGACCCACTACCGCCCGACGCCGCGCGTTGACACGCTCTTAACCCAAGCCTACAGTCCGGCCATGGGTTGCGGCGTCTCCGCACGCCGTTTTGAGCGCGGTTTGATCGACGTCCGAGGGTCTCTACTTGTCATCTTTCCTTGAAACGGCCTGCCTGGCGTCGTTTCTTTTCCTGATGATTGTTCCGGGCGTCTACGGGGTGCACTTATACCTGCTGATGTTCCTCTCGTTCTGGCGGCGAAGCAGTGTCCGGCGCTACCAGGCCGCGACGACCACGCGCTACACGCGCGAGACGCCCGAGAATCTGTGGCCGATCGTCACGACGCAAATCCCTTTATACAATGAAGTTACGGTTGCGCGGCGGGTGATCGAAGCGGCCGCCCGAATGGACTACCCGGTCGGCCGGCACGAGGTGCAGATCCTCGACGACAGCAGCGACGAAACGCGCGAGCTGGTGGATCAGACGGTGCTCGAGCTCCGCGCCCGCGGCTATGACGTCTCCGTCGTCCGCCGCGCGGATCGCACGAACTACAAGGCCGGCGCCCTCGCGCACGGCCTGAAATTCTCCCGCGGCAAGTACATCGCCATCTTCGACGCCGACTTTGTGCCCGATCACCAGTTTCTCCGCAAGCTCGTCCCGCTGATCGAGTCCGACCCCCAGGCGGGCTGCGTGCAGGGCCGCTGGGGTCACTTGAACGCGGGGGAGAACTGGATCACCGAGGGGCTGGCGCTGGGCATCGACGGCCACTTCAGCGTTGAGCAGGGCGCCCGCGCGTGGAGCGGCTTCCTGCTGAACTTCAACGGCACCGGCGGCATCTGGCGCCGCGCCGCGATCGACGACCCGCGCGTCGGCGGCTGGCATGGCGACACCATCACCGAAGACCTCGATCTCTCGTATCGCGCCCAGCTCGTCGGCTGGCGCGTCATCTACTGCAACGACGTCGTCAGCCCGGCGGAAATCCCGGCCGATGTCAACGCGCTCAAGTCGCAGCAGCGCCGCTGGGCCACCGGGTCGATCCAGACCGCCCGCAAACTCCTGCCGCTCGTCTGGAAATCTCCGATTTCGCTCCTGCAGAAGCTCGAAGCGACGCTGCACCTTACGCAGTACTCGGTTTCCGTGTTCATGCTGCTGATGGCGATTTTCGGCCGTACGCTGCTTTGGACGGTTCCGGCTGAAAAAGCTGCGACGTGGCTGGGCGTGAGTTCCGTGCTCGTGCTGGCCGGCGCCGCCGCGCCCTCGATCGCCTACATGTACGCCCGCTGGACGCTCTCGCGCGAAGTGGTGGGCCTGCTGCGCCTCTTGAAGTTCATTCTGCTCGGCTTCGGGCTGGCCGTGAATAACGGCGTCGCGGTGCTGGTGGGCCTGGTGCAGCGCGGCGGCGAGTTCGTCCGCACGCCCAAGTCGGGCGCCAGCGCCCAGTCGCGCGGCCGCGGACAATACGCGTCGCTTCGCTCAAAGCTCTGGTTGTTCGAGATCGCGCTGGGCGCGTTCTGCCTCGTGCAGTGGGCGGCGTTCCTGAAAGCCGACCACTACGTCGGCGGCTCGTTCATGCTGCTGTACGCCTTCGGGCTGATCGCCATGGGCCTGGGCACGCGCCGCCAGACCGCCGCCCGGACTGCCGCTCACGCCCCGCCGCGCAGCATACCGGCAGCGCCGGTTCATCTTGAGACGTCGCCGGAGCCGGCGATGCGCATCTCGGCCTAGCGTCGCGGCACGCACTCCGGTACGGGGAGCATCGGCGTCCCGCCGGTGCGCACCGGCGGGACGCCGATGCTCCCCATTGTTGCGCATGATCGGATCCGAGCCGCGACCGTGACGGAGCGGATTGCGGCGAGCAGGCGACCACATCTAGCTCGTCGAAAACCGCTCCCTCACGGTCGCGGCTCGGATCGGATTACACTCGTAGCCATGGGCGCCGCCAAAACCGCCAAGCCCGTCAAGCTCTTCGCCGGTCTGCTGGGCGCGGACGTCGATCTCCTGCGGCGCGCGCGCCAGCTCCTCAGCCGTCGCTACGGCCGCGTCGACCTGGAAAGCGACATCTGGGAGTTCGTCAGCACGGACTACTACGAATCGGAAATGGGACGCGGACTGAAACGCTGGTTCATCGCGTTCGAGCCGCTGCTGGCCCCCGATCGGCTGGCGGAGGTCAAGCTGGAGACCAACGCGATCGAAGCGGAAATCGCCGACGCGGCGATGGACCCGCACATCATCCGCCCGGTAAACATCGACCCCGGCTACCTCAACCTCGGCAAGCTGATCCTGGCCAGCGTCAAAGACCACGCCCACCGCATCTACCTGGGAGCGGGTATTTACGGCGAGGTCACACTCCGCTTCACCGACGGCGCGTGGCAGGCCTGGCCCTGGACGTTTCCTGACTATCGCCTGCCCGAATATCACGCCTTCTTCGACCGGCTCCGCGCCCGCTATCGTGAGCAGCGCGAGCAGGCCGCCGGCGACAGCCCGGCGCCGCGGGAGCATGAATGAGCCGGCCGCTGCTGGGATTGATCCTGCTCGCCTCGGCGCTGGGGGCCTTTGCGCTCTCCGCCGCTCTGACCGCGATGGTGCGCCGCGCCGCGCTGCGGATCGGATTCGTCGATCAGCCCGGAGGCCACAAGAGCCATCGACAGGCGACGCCTTACGGCGGCGGCGTGGCCATCTTTCTGGCCTGCTGGCTTCCGGCGCTGCTGCTGCTGATCCTCGCGGTCGCGGCGCCGGCGGACTGGGTCGCGCGGCTGCTGGGGGAAACGGCGAGCGTCTACCTGGGCGGGCTGAAGCTGCGCGCGGCGCCGGCGTCGATCATTCTGCTGGGCGGCGCTATCCTGCATGTCATGGGGCTGATCGATGATCGCCGACCGCTGGGCGCTTCCGCCAAACTGCTCGTTATCTTCGGCGTGGCAGTGCTGGTCGCGACACTGGGTCGCGTCCGCGTGGCCGAACTGGCGGGCGACTCCGGCTCGATTCTGCTGACCGTCCTTTGGTTCGCGGTGATCATCAACACGTTCAACTTCCTGGACAACATGGACGGCCTCAGCGGCGGCGTCGCGGCCATCTGCCTGGGCTTTCTGGCGATCTGCGGGCTCCTGGCCGGGCAGGTGCTTGTTCCCGTCGTGGCGATTGCCGCGCTCGGCGCCATTTGCGGCTTTCTCGTCTTCAACTTTCCGCCCGCGACGATCTTCATGGGCGACGCCGGCAGCCTGCTGATCGGCTATGTCCTGGCGGTCGTCTCCGTGCTGACGACGTACTACGAAAGCGGCGAAGGCGTGCCGCCTTATGCACTGGCGATGCCGCTCGTCATTCTCGCCGTGCCGCTTTACGACTGTGCCACGGTGATCGCCATTCGCCTGCGCGAGGGCCGCAACCCGATGACAGGCGATCAGCGGCATTTCTCGCACCGGCTGGTCGACCACGGCCTGTCGCGCCGCAGCGCCGTGCTGACGATCTACCTGGCCACCGCCACCACCGGCCTGGCCGGCACGCTCCTGCCGGGAGCGAGTCTGCGCGAGACCATCACGATCGGCATACTCGTGCTGCTGGTGCTGGGAATCGTCGCAATTCTCGAATCCCCGCCGCGGAAGGACGCATGAGCCCTCGTTCGCTTCCGCCGCTTGCCCGCGGCGCGCCGCACGCATCCGCAGCGGCGGGCGGATGGTCGGAGCGATTCTGCTTTCTGCTGCTAGTGGCGATTTTCGCGGTCCGCCCGCTTCTGCCCGAGACCTTCGAACGCACACAGTTGTCGTTCCTCCGCGGCATGGGCGAGCTGCGCGGACCTTCGCCCGCCACCACCGCCTGGCTCGATTCGCTGCTGCTGATCGCGGCCCTGCCGCTGCTGCTGTCGCCACATGAGCGACCCGATCGGCGTTCCGGCTGGCCGCGCGTTTTTGGAATCGGCATGGTGCTGCTGGCTGCGAGCGTCGCACTCTCGACCCTCTTCGCCGGAAACGCGCGCGCCGCGCTCAACGCGGGCGCGCACCTGCTGTGCGTGCTGATCGCG
The DNA here is from genome assembly GCA_007859745.1 of Phycisphaerae bacterium RAS1. Taxonomy (NCBI): domain Bacteria; kingdom Pseudomonadati; phylum Planctomycetota; class Phycisphaerae; species Phycisphaerae bacterium RAS1. The sequence goes on from SMLU01000003.1 coordinate 497,993, forward strand.
GGAGCCGCGTTGCTGCGCGCCGCTCGCCGCCGCGGACTGGTCAACCTGATCGTGGCGGCCGTGCTCGCGTCGGGCGCCGCCTCCGCGTACAAGTGCTACGCGCAGGTCCGCTGGGAATTCGCCCAGACGCTGGAGGCGTGGACCGAATACAAGACGCAACTCACGCAGCTCGGGCACGACACCGAAGCGCCGGAAATCGAGAACTACGAGCGGCGGCTTCGCTCCGGCGAAGCCTTCGGATACCAGACCAACCCGAACATCGCCGCCTCCTGCCTGGTCATGTGTCTTGGCGCGGCGGCCGGCGTTCTGGCCGCCGCGATTCAGCGGCTGGTGCGCGGCGAGCGGAACGCCGCTGCCGCCGTCGTCATTGTGCTCCTGCTCGCTGCCGCGATGCTCAGCATGCTGCCCGCAACCGGCAGCGTGGGCGCCTACGTCGCCGCCGCTGCCGCGCTTTGCGTGTTCATCGCGCTGATTTCCTTTCGCCCCATCGCGATGCGCCGACCACGGCTCATGCTGGCGTTGCTCATTGCGCCGTACGTGGCGCTGGTCGCCGCCGGAATTTCCTACGGCATGGTCCGGGGCACATTGCCGCACGCCTCGCTGGCGTTCCGCTGGCAATACTGGACGGCCGGCGCCGCCGCCGCCATGGACGCGCCCCTGACGGGCGTCGGCCGCGAGAATTTCGGCGCGGCTTATCTGCTTCACAAGCGTCCCGAAGCGACGGAAGAGGTGAAAAACGCCCACGATCTGTGGATGACGCTGCTGGTCGAGCTGGGGCCGCTCGGACTCTTGGGCGGGTGCCTGGTCGCCCTGGCCGCGGTGCGCGGCGCGCTCGGCGAACCGCAGCCCGGCTGCACGCGAGAACCTGTGCATCCCGCGTCCGGCGACGGTTCCTGGTTCCTCAACGGTACGATCGCCGCGCTTCTCACGCTGGGTCTGCACGCGATCCTGTCCGGACAGGTGCTGGACTTGAGCAGCGCCTTTGTGTGGACGATCGAGCTGGCGGGCGCCTTCGGCGTCGCAATGTACTTCGTCCTGAATGCTCTCTGGTCGGCGTCAACGGCCGACGACGGACCACTGCTGTCGGCCGGGTTGACCGCCGGCGTGGCGGCCGCGCTGGTGCACAACCTCGTCTGCTTCTCGCTGTTCACGCCCGCCGGGCTGTCGCTGTGCGTCGCGCTGAGCGCCGCGGCGATCGCCGCTCAACGCCGCGCGCCAGACGCTACGGTGTCGTCTTCGCGCGCCCCGTCGGCCGGGTCGCTGGCGAGGCTCGCGATGTGCGTGCTGCTGCCCGCGGCGCACGTCGTGTGCGTGACCGCCCCGACCGCACTTTCGGAAACGATGGAGCAGCGAGTCGCCCTGCTTGCCGGCCGGGCGCCGGAGCTGCGTGAGTTGCTCGCGGCGGCCGACGCTGCCGCAGCGGTCGATCCGCTTGACGCCCAGGGATTGCGCACAGCGGCGCGGACGATGGCGGGCCTCTCGATGCTGGGCGGTCTGCCGGATGACGAGCGCGTCAAGTGGCTGCTGGCTGCCCGGGAGACGGCCGATCGGGCGCTGCGCCGTGAGCCGACCTCCCACACCGCGTGGGTGCTGCTGGCGCAGGTGAACGAGCGCCTGGAGGACCCATTGCTCAACCTGGCGCGGCCGGGCGAATCGGCCGAAGCTCTGCACGGCGGCGTGGATGCGTGGGACCGGGCCGTCGAGCTCTACCCGTCGAACCCGCGCACGCGGATCAGCGCCGCGGAGGCCCACCGCCGGCTCTGGGACGAAACGCTCGAGACCGCCGACGGGCAGGCCGCCGTCGCGCATTTTTGCGCCGCGCTAGCCATTGACGACTCGCGCCCGCCGCAGGAGGTCATGCGGCTGCGGCCCGCGGAGCGGGATCGGATCCAGCGCGGCCTGGATGCGCTCTGCACGGCCGGGCTGGAGTCGCCCTGCGGCAACGGCCGGCGGTAGCCGTGCGCAAGCGCGGTGCGGCGGGCCGCGGAAAAGTCGGGGAAGTCCGGCGGTGGGTGTGCCCATTATTCCGGGAGGGCGGCCTTTCTTTCCGAACCCGCCGCGCCAAGCGGCGGGTTGAGGTGCGCACGGCGATCGGCGTCAATCTACGATGCGCCGCCGCGGACGCGCCGGACGTCACCCCGCCGCTTGGCGCGGCGGGTTCGGACAAGCCAGAGCGGGCTTGCCCGGATTTCTGGGCACACCCCCGGCGGTTCTCATCAACGCTTAAGGTTTCGCCAGTTATGCTACACATCGAGCGCGGTTGGTAATGGCGCGCGAGTCCGCTCACGTCTAGAAGGAGACAGGACATGTCGAGACATCGGTTTGCGGCGGCAGGCGTCGGGTTGGTCGTGCTGCTTGGCGGGCTGGTCGCGTTCATGCGCCCGCTGATGACGCCTGAAGATTCGGAACGCAAGGTCAAGGAAGCCGAGGTTCCCGCGGCCGCACTGGCGGCGCTGAAGAAGCTGGCCGACAAAGCGGCCATCACCGAGTTCAGCGAGGAAATCGAGCACGGGAACAAGTTCTACGAGGGAAGCTGGACCGGGCCGGACGGCAAGATCGACGCACTGGTCACCGAGACCGGCGAGTTTGTCGAACTGGAGGAACGGACGCCCGCCGACAAGGTGCCCGCCGCCGTGCGAGCCGCCTCGGAGAAAGAAGCCGGCAAGGACGCGAAGATCGCGTACGAAAAGAAGACCTTCGTGCTCTACGAAATCCACTTCAAGAAGGACGACAAGGGCCGCGAGATGATCTTCACGCCGGACGGCCGGCGCTTCTATGAGGACGGCGGCAAGGAAGACGGCAAAAAGGGCGAGGACAAGGACGATGATGACGACGACAAGGACTAGCCCGCGGTAGACAATGTCGAATGACGAATGTCGAAGATCGAATGTCGAGAGCCGAGCAACGGCGCCGCGCCTTCGCCATTCGCCATTCGACATTCGACATTCGGATTCATCAATTCATGAAGCTGCTCGTCGCCGAAGATGACGCCCTGCTTGGCCGGGCCCTGCTCAAGGGCCTGCGCGAGGCGGACTATGCCGTCGACTGGGCCCGCGACGGCGACGAGGCCGCCCACCTGCTTCGCACCGGCGACTACGACGGCGTTGTCCTCGACTGGATGCTCCCGCGGCTCTCGGGGCTGGAGCTGCTGCGGCGGCACCGCGCGGCCGGCGGCAAGACGCCGGTGCTGATGCTGACGGCCCGCGACACCAGCGGCGACACCGTCGCCGGACTCGACGCGGGCGCCGACGATTACCTCGTCAAGCCCTTCGAGTTCAGCGTGCTGCTCGCTCGACTGCGGGCCCTGGTGCGACGGCGCTACGACGCGGCGTCATCCGTGATTCGCGTCGCGGACCTGGAGGTTGACCTGGCGCGGCGCGAGGTGCGCCGCGCCGGACAGCCCATCGCGCTGACGGCCCGCGAATTCACGCTGCTCGAGCTGCTGGCGCTGCGCGTGGATCACGTCGTCTCGCGCACTGAAATCTGGAACAAGCTCTACGAAACCGACGACCCTGGCACGAGCAACACCGTCGACGTCTATATCGCTTACCTGCGGCGAAAGATCGACCGCGGCCGTCGGCCGCTGATCGTCACCCGTCGCGGCCAGGGGTACATGTTGCGAGGCGATTCATGCGGCCATCCATCCGACGACGGCTCGCCGCGCTGACCGCGCTCACTGCGACCGCGGTCGTCGCCCTGGCGGCCGCGTTCGTCTGGTGGCGCATGAACCGCGTGCTCCTGGCCGAATTGGACGGCGCGCTGGGCACCGAAGCCCGGGCCCTGGCGGCGCGGGTCGAAAATGAACACGGCGGGCTGGGCCTCGACCTGCCGACCGGATCACTCGCCGACGCCGGACTCGGCGGCGAGGTGCTGGCGCGCATTTCCACCGCGGATGGACGAGTGCTCTTCTGCTCAGACGCGTTGAAACGCGGCGCCGCTGAGCCGCGAAGCTCAGCGGCTATTTCTCCCGATCCCGGCGGCCGGTACTTTGACTTGCTCGTGGAAAGCGCCGGCGATTTTCGCGCCGTTGAGCTACACGTCCTGGTCAAGCGCGATCCCGAGGATGACCCGGACGCCGAAACAGCCGAGCCGCTGCCGGCCACCGTCATGGTCGCCCGGCCGCTGGCGCCGCTGCGGCAGACGCTGCGCGAGCTGGCCCTCACGCTGGCCGGCGCCGCCGTTCTTTCGGCGATCGCGGCGCTGCTGGCCGCGCGGCATGTCGCTCATCGTGGCGTCGCCCCCATCAGCGTCGTCGCCGCTCGCATCGGCGAGGCCGATCCGAACGGGCCGCCGCTGGCGCTGGATCCGCGGCGCGTTCCAGAAGAGCTCGATCCGGTGGTCGCGAAGACGAATGAACTCCTGGCCCGCGTCCAAAGTGAGCTGAATCGCCAGCGGCAGCTCACCGCCGACGTGGCCCACGACCTGCGCACGCCGATCGCAGGCGTGCGAGTGCTGCTGGATGTCTGCCTGCAGAAGCAGCGCGACGCGGCTGAGTATGCCGAGACGCTCTCCACGGCGCGCGACGCCCTGCGGCGCCTGAGCGGCTGGCTCGAGGACGTGCTGATCATCGCGCGGCTCGACGCCGCCGCGGAAAAGCCGATCCTGTCCCCCGTGTGCGTCGCCGACGTCGTGGAGGAGGCCGCCGCGATGTTGCGGCCGCTCGCCGCCGCGCATCACGTTCGCGTCACGACGGACGATGTTGACGGTGCGGCGATCTTCAGCGACCGCGGCAAGCTCACCAAGATCGTCGCCAATCTGCTTGCCAACGCGATTGAGCACAGCCCCGCCGGCGGCGCCGTCCGCGTCGAGTGTCATGCCGCCCCGGGCGACGGATGCCGGATTCGCGTTCAGGATGACGGCCCCGGCATTCCGGCGGAAATGCGGGAAACGGTCTTCGATCGATTCGTGCGCGGCGACGTAGCGCGCGTCGGCAACGGGCACCATGGGCTGGGACTGCCGATCGCGCGCGGGTTGGCCCGCTTGCTCGGCGGCGAGGTGAGCGTTGATCCGAACGCGTCCGGCGGCGTGTTGGTCGTGACGCTGCCGCGGGGCAGAGGGGATTCGGGCAGCGAGGGGACGAGAGATTAGATCACGGCCGATGGAACTCCATCTGCAGCGGCCCCGCCCGCACGGCGTTCGTCTTCAGGTCGATGACGAGCTCATTGCCCACCATCGGCTGGTCGTGCTGGCCGGTTGCGGCATTTTCAAAGTAGATCCGCGCCTGCGAACGCTCCGACCCGCGCACCCGGACCAGGCCTGCCTCGCGGCTAAACTCCAGCGTCTCGCCGATGACCTCGCGCACGCCGGCGCCCTGCTGGTCGCGCAGGTACGCACTGCCACCGGCCATGATCCACGCCAGCCGCAGCGGCGCCCCGCCCGGCGCCTGACCGCGATCCGCCGCCGGCTCGGCGATAAACTCGCATTCAAGCCGGTCGCAGTTGAGCGTCGTGCGGCGGCTCTTCAGCTCCGCCAGGGACTTCGAATCGCCGCGAAGCTGCGGCAACACTTCTTCGATATTGAGCATCTCGCGTCCGGCCCGATGCACGAAGCGCACGCCGCCGCTCAAGAGCACCAGGTCGCGGCGGTTGGGGCCGTCGGCGCCGAGCGTGTAGGTCATCCCCTCATCGCACTGCATGGCCGTCTGGCTCGGCCCTCCGCCGATCAACGACGACGCCGCCCCGGCCGCCTCGCGGACGGCCTCGGCGTCGCCGGCCAATCGGCGATTGGTGGTCAGCAGGACGGTCTGACCGGCGGTCGTGATGATCCGCCGCAGAAGATCGGCTTCGAGCCGATTCGGGGCGTAGATTTCCGCCTCGGTTTGCGGCGGCGCGCCGTCGGACGAGGCGGAGATCGTGCGAACGATGGCGTTTTCAGCCACGACCCGCGTCGGCTCCTTCCGCTGCGTCGGCGCCGGCTCTGGCGGCTTCGCCCTGTCCGGCGGAACAAACGACGACAGAGCCAGAGCCGTACGAACACACGCCGCCAGCCCGGATGGCAACACAGCCGAGGCAATTTCATCAGGCCGCAGCGTGATTTCCGGCGGCACATCTTCGTCAGACGGAGACTGCGTGTCGCTCGCCGGCGGTGGCGCGGCGGCTGGTTCCACCGCATCCTGAAGATAGAGCGTCAGCCGGTCAGCCTGTAGCTGCTCGCTGCGGCTGCGGGCTTGCACGTCGCCCGTGAAAACCACGAGGTTTGCGTCGCCGTCGATCGAGAGCGACTGCGCCGCCGCAACGTTGATCGTCTGCGCCTTCGAATGCTCGGCGCCCGAGAGGCCGCGTCGCGATTCGAACGACAGGCTTGACGGGCCGTTCACAAGCACCGTCTGCCGTCCGCGGTCAACGTCGATTTGCTCACCCCGGACCACGTAGGGCGACGACTCGACCATTCCAAGCTGCTCATCGCGGCCGCTCACGCGGGCCCGCACCAGTTCACTTGCGCCGCTGAACCACGCTCGAATGTGACTCCCGCGGGCCGCAACCTTGTTCTCCGGATCGCGCAGCTCGGCCCGGTCGAAGATATCAACCGTCCGCAGCGCGAAATCGCGAACCTCTCCTTCCGCGGCAACGGGCGGACCGAGCTCCGCCTCCACCCGCCCGCCGCGGACCTCCGTCCGCCCGCGGCGGATCATCACGCTCCCGGCGGCTTGAATCGCATGCGGATAGGCGCGGCCGTCGTGAATGGCGAATTCCGCATGCAGCCGGGCGCACTGGAGCGACTGCCGCTCACCGGCCAGCCGCACGTTGCCGCGGGCGTCGGCCACGTCGAGCGATTGCTCGAAGGTCTGGCCGGGCTTCAGCGTCACGTGCAGTTCGTCGCTGGTCAGCGTCTGCGCCGACATGCCCACGCGGACATTTCCCGCGAAGCGCGCCCAGTCGAACCGCGCCAGATCAACCCCCGCCGGGCGCGACGCGGCCGGCTGAGATTCGCTGTGCGCGTCAGAGAGCTTCAGTTCGGCCCACTGCTCGCAGCGGATGGTGCTGCCCTGCGGTCGCGGCTTCCCGGCAGGCTGGTTCGCCCGCGGCGTGGCGGAGTCGGATGGAGCCGAGTCCAACTCAATCGTGCCGACCAGCTTGACGATGTTCTTCCTGCGATCGATGTACACGCTGTCCGCCGTGGCGCGTAGCGCGGCGCCGCGGCCGAACTCGATCCTCCCGCCGTCAGCGTAAAGCCACGCCTGCTGCGTCTCGTCGAAATACTCCAGCCGATTGCAAAGAACGAATCCCTCGCCCTGTTCGAGCGACACGCGGCGGCCGGCGGCCTCGAAACGGCGTCGGGCCGGACCGGGGCGCGCCGGTGCGTCGGCCGGAGTCATCACCAGCGGCCCGCGCCAGTGAACCACCAGCCGCTGTTCGTTCTCGGATGCCTGCGTGGCCGGCGCGACTGGCGCGGAGGCAGCCGGGGCGCGGCGCAGCGCCGCGTCCTCTGAGCCACCCATGTCGAAGGTGATCGCGATCTCGTCGGCTTCCAGGCCGCCGACGCGCTGCTCGCCGATGTACTGATCCGCAACGACGTCGCCCGTGAGCACGCAGCGATAGCCGGCGGGGCGCGCCCCCCTCTTTTTCGCCGTTTTCGGCGCTGCCGCAGCCGCCGCCTGAGCCGCCGGCATCGTCGCCGCCACCGGTTGAGTCGCGGTCGCGCGCCCCGCGCCGAAAAGCCCGCCGAACCCGGTTCCCGCGGTACGCAACACCAGGTGATCGCCCCGATCAAGCCGCAACTGCTGCACGCGATTGTCGGCGCGGTTGAACTCGAGATCGAGGTCGGCGCCGACGATCTCATAGTCGACGCTCACCACCCGCACGCTGTCCGGACACCGCATCCTGCCGAGTTCGAGATCAAACTCGATCCGGTCCATGCGAATGGTGATCAGATCACTGGGGCGCGTCTCCGGCGCGGAGCGGTCCGCCCCGGTGCCGCGGTCGATCACTATGCTCGCGTCGCCGCGCAGCCAGCCCATCTTCGGCTTGCCCTGCGATTTCTGGATACGCTCCGCCATGATCTGCCCTTCCTCGGCGGAGATCGTGGCGGTCATGCCGCTGGGCAAGAGCAGCGTCAGCTCCGGGTTCTTGACGTAAACCTCGTTTGGCGAGTCCTGCACCGGCACCCACGTGTCGCAGCGAAAGCGGTCGGTCGGCCGGCCGCTGTGCTCATCGTAGACGGTGAAAGAGATGCCCCCGCCGCCCGGAAGCGTGACGCCGTCCGCCACGTCCATCGCGGTCGGCTTCCCGCCGGCCGGTTGATTCGGAAGCGTCGCAGCCGCACCGCGCGGGCGGGTCTGCGGTGCGCCGCCGCCGCCGACCATCAGCAGGTAGACGATGACCAGCAGCGACAGGCCGCCGGCCGATCCCAGGAGCAGCGTCAGCTTCGACTTCGTCACGCTGTGTTCATCTCATTTATCCCCGAACATCCGCCGAAGACATCGTAAACCGCTGGACAACCGCGTGCCACCGACCGTCACGGCGCAGAAGCATCTCGACCGCCTCGCGAACCGCCCCGTGCCCGCCGGGCCGGTGCGTGACATACCGCGCCGCCGCCTTGACCTCGACCACGGCATTGGCCACCGCGATCGGGAACCCGCAAGCCCGCAGAACGCCCAGGTCGGGGAGGTCGTCGCCGATCGCGGCCACCTGCTCCAGCCGCAGCGAGAGCTCCGCCAGAATCCGCGTCAGATCGGCCAGCTTGTCGGGACTGCCGACAACGCAGTGCCGAATGTGCAGGTCCGCCGCGCGCTGCTCGCTGCTCCTGCCTTTCTTTCCCGAGATGATGACCACCTCGCCGCCGCTCTTGCGAAAAACATCGATCGCCAGCCCGTCCTGCGTGTTGAAGCCGCGCATGTCGCGGCCGTCGGAGTCGTAGTAGATGCGGCCGTCCGTCAGCACGCCATCCACATCCAGGCACAGGCAGCGAATATCATCCATCCTGCAATCCTGTCATGCTCCGCGCGTCGTCAGGACGATTGGCAGCGTGTTTCGGCGTCGCGCGGCATCCAACGCCGGGCCGCTATGATACACGCGGAAGCTCACTCGGTTGGATCATGATCGGAACCGGCCCGCAACTCGATCTCGGCGGCTGCACCGCAACGCTGCTTCACGGCGGCAAGCTGCGCCTGGACGGCGGAGCGATGTTCGGGATCATCCCCAAGGCGCTCTGGTCGCGGGGCACGCCCTGCGACGAGCAGAACCGCATCCAACTCGCGTGCAACTGCCTACTGATCGAATGGCCCGGCTCAGCCCGGCGCGTCATCATCGAAACCGGCCACGGCGCCAAGTACACGCCCAAAGACCAGGGGCTGTTTGCCATCGATCCATCCACGTGGCTGGCCACGTCGCTGCACGAGGCCGGCATCGACCAACACAGCATCACGGATGTCATCCTCACCCATCTTCATTTCGATCACGCCGGCGGGCTGACGTGCGGCGCTGGCGGACCGGACGAGACCCGCGTGCGGCCGACCTTCGCAAACGCCCGCGTTCACGTGCAGCGGCTGGAGTTCACCGACGCCCGCAGCAACTTCGGCATCATGACCATGACCTATCGCGAGGAAAACTACAGCCCTGTCGACGCCGCCGGCGCGTGGCGGCTCCTCGACGGGGACCAGGAGGTCCTGCCGGGAATCCGCGCCCTGTGCACGCCCGGCCACACGCGCGGACATCAGTCGCTTCTGGTCAGCGGCCGGCAGCGCAGCCTGCTCTTTCTGGGGGACGTCCTGCCGACGGCTCAGCACGTCGGCGCGCCGTACAACATGGCGTACGACGTGTTGCCGCTCGAGAATCGCGCCACCAAGCAGCGCATGCTGCGCCGCGCCGCCGAGCAGGACTGGCTCATCGTGCTGGATCACGAGCCGCAGCAACCGCTGGTGCGCGCCGCGGCGGAGGGGCGCTGGTTTCGGCTCATCCCCGCGTAGAACAGGCAGCGCTCGGCGCCGGGGCGCATCGGCGTCTCGCCGGTAGGCCCGGCGCGTCGGGTGGGACGGACGTCTGAGGCTGTGAACATCTGGGTGGGACGGGCGTCTCGCCCGTCCCTGCGGTCCCACGAACCGGCGAGATGCCCGTTCCTGATGCGGCCGGGACGGGCGAGACGCCCGTCCCACCCAATCACCGGGCGAGACGCCCGCCCCACCCAATCACCGGGCGAGACGCCCGTCCCATCCGACTATCAGTTGTTAGTGAACCGCCGCAGCACCGCCGCAATCGCTCCGGCGCTCGCCGCACGCTGCTCCGGGCGGTGTGCGAGCGCCGCCTCTGCAATAGCGTCGACCAGGCGCCGCCGATCCTCCGCAATCTCGCTGCGAGACGGCGCGGAGTCGAACCTCCGCCCCGTGAGCAGCTCGAAAAGCACCATCCCCAGCGAATACACGTCGCTGCCGATGCTCGTCTCGCCGGTAGCGCGCTGCTCCGGCGCCATGTAGGCCGGCGTGCCGATCGTCGCTCCCGCCGTCGCCGCCGCACCGATCCGCTCCGCCGAGCCGAAGTCAATCAGCTTCGGCACGTCGCCGGCGGCGATCAGGACGTTCTCCGGCTTCAGATCGCGATGCAGAACCCCGGCCGAATGCAAAGCCTCGACCCCCGCGCAGATCTGCCCGCCCAGCGACACGGCCGCCTCGACGCCCGGCGGCCCGCTTCGACCCAGCCGCGCGGCGAGACTCTCGCCGTCGATGAACTCCATGATCAGCGTGTGCCGGCCCTCGAGCACGGCGTACTCGAAGATGCGGCAGACGTTGGGGTGGTCAATGGGTCCAATCAGCGCCGCTTCATTCGTGAGGCGGGCGATCATGGTGGGATGCGCATTCCATCGGGGCAGGAGTTTCTTCAGCGCGACCTTGCGCGCCGTCGCCGCGTCGATCGCGCAGAAAACCTCGCACGTACCACCGGCGGCGACAAAGTGTTCGGCGCTCATCCCACCTATCATGCAGCTTGGGAAGGCGGGCGGATACAGGTTGCGAAGGGAGCTCTTTTTCGGAACCCGCCGCGCCAAGCGGCGGGTTGACGATCGTGGAAGATCGGCGCCACACGTGCCGAGGACGTCAACCCGCCGCTTGGCGCGGCGGGTTCGGACGGGTTGCTTCCAACAACTGAGATTACGTCTGTAGCCGCCTACGATTCGCTCAGCTTGTTCGCAAACCTCACCAGCCGCCTGTACAGCAGCCGGCCGATCGGTTCGGCCCGCGCGCTCAGCCGTGCCTGCCCGGTCACACCGTAGCGAAGCGTCTCGTCCGGCCTGTCCAGCCGGATCACCAGCTCGAAGTATGGCCGCGCCGCCTCCAGCTTGTCGGGCGCGACCGCGATGTCGCCGCCCGCCAGGTGCGTCAGCGAGGGGTGCGGCACGACCCGCGATCCGGCGGGAGTGATGCGGGAAATCACGCCGCCCAGCCCGCGCTGCGGCCGGTCCGCCGGCCGAAATTCGACGCGGTCGCCGACCTTCGGAGCGGCCGCTGCGATTTGTTCCTCGGCCAGGACCGCGCGCACTTCCCACGCGCCCGAAACCAGCGTCGCCAGCTCGCCCCCTTCCGGCACGAATACGCCCGTGTTCGCGGCGTCCAGCGCGGCGACCACCTCCCCCGCCGCCGGCGCGCGAACATCCAGCGCCGCGATTTGCTGCGTCCGGCGGGCGAGCTCAGCGGCGGCGGCGTCCGCCTTGGCCTGCTCCTGCCGCGCCAGCGACGGCTGCTCGGCCAGGTAGGCGTCTCGCTGCAACTCTGCGGCGGCAAGCCGCGCCGCGGCCGCCAGTCGCGCTTCTTCCAGCCGGTCGTTGGACAATTCCGCCAGCGGCTGGGCGGCGGCCACGATCTGCCCGCTGGCGACGCGCGGCGCCGCCAGAAATCCGTTCGTTTCCGCGCGCACGACCGTTTCCACTTCGCGCCCCAGAACCGCCGGCGCGGTGATACTCGATCGAACCGGCACGAGCGCCGCCGCCAGCGGAAGGCCGACCATGACGCTGGCCGTGACCGCGATCGCCCGGCCGCGCACCGGCGCGCACTCCTCCGCCAGCCAGGCGTATTGCACCATCTTGCGGCCCATGCCCCACAACGTCGTCACGACGAAGAGCGCGCCCAGCATCAGGCCGGCGAAATACAGTTTGGTGGCGATCAGGGCCGCGAGGCCGAGCATGATCATCACGCGGTAGCCGCTGGCCGCGACGCCGTAACCGCTGAGCACGACCGCCAGCCGCCGATCCGCCGGCGGCAGCGGACTGCGGACGCCCAGCGCGAAGCGCTTCAGCAGCGCGACGACGTACTGTGTCGCCCGCTGCCGCAGATTGGGAACTTCGAGCAGGTCGCTGGCGACGTAGTAACCGTCGTAGCGCATCAGCGGATTGATGTTGAACAGGATGGTGACCACGCTGGCCAGGAAGATCGCGTTGTACGCGGCCGAGTTCAGCACGCCCGGCCCAGTCGCGGCCCAGACGAACACCGCCAGGGCGGCGACGATCGACTCGAAATACATGCCGGCCAGGCAGATGATGATGCGCTGCAGCTTGCCGGGCAGCCCCCACGACGCGGTCGCATCCACGTAGGCGCAGGGCGTCCCCATGATGAGATACACGCCCATCTCCGGCACGTGCGCGCCGAAGTGCTTGCAGGCGTAGGCGTGGCCGAACTCGTGAATCGTCTTCAGCACGACCAGCGTCAGCCACATCAATCCCAGGTTCTGCGCCGCCAGGACGCCGTTCAGCGGCGCCCACGCCTCCTTGCCGTGCGCCAGCAGCACGCCGCCCGCGGCAAGGACCAGGCACAGCCACAGCGCAAAAAACCAGCGCGAAAACAGCGGACGAACGAAGTCGACCGTGCGCGAAAGAAACGCATCCGGGTTCCAGACCGGGATCTGAAGAAACAGAACGCTCATCAGCCGGCGCTTGGTCTGCGATTTCTGCCTCGAGGTGAATCGCCTGTAAAGCAGCTTGTCATCCGAGAAAGGCAGTTGCAGAAAACCCATGCGGTGCAGCGAGAAGACGAACTGGTAGAACGGCTCCTCGTCGTCGCGCGTTGCGCGGCCCTCCGTGACGAGTTGCTCGAATACCTCGCCCAGGCTGCGCGCGGCGTCCAGCCGGCAGAGCACGTCATAGTCGCCCGGGTCGAAGCGGTGGCTCTGAAAGGTCAGCGGATCACGCAGGACGTACGCCGCCTGCCCGCGAAAAACGTGCCGCGTCGCCTCGAGATCGTGGCGCAGCGCGACGCGCACGGCCCGAAGCCGCTCGGCAAGTTTCGGCGGCGGTTGAGACGGGGCGCTCATGACACGCTCGAATTCAATTGAACCACAGAGGCACAGAGACACAGAGAAGAGGGATAAGGGGGAAAAGGGACAGAGGGCGCGCGGGGCCGCACCAATCCCGAGCGCCCTAAATCCCCTGATCCCTCTATCCCGCTCTTCCGCATTCTCTGCGCCTCTGTGCCTCTGTGGTTCTTTTTCTCTTCACAACCAGAAATTCAACCGCAGGTAGTCAATCGCCCGGTGCAGCGTCACCCACCATACGGCCCGCCGACCCAGATGGACCTTCGCCAGCCCCTCCATCCCCGGCCGCATCCAGTCCGTGTCGACCGCGATCTCGCCCTCGGCGATGTAGACGTTGCGCCCCTCGTGCGGCTCCGGCCGCGGGCGCACGTGCGTCAGGCGGAAAGGCTGCGTCACCTCCGGACGAGCGTGGTTTGCAAATCGACCGGTAATGTCCCGTGAAAGGTCGGCCGCGATCGTCTGCGGCGCCCGCAGCTCGAGCCGCCAGTTGGAGAGCGGCGCCACCTCGAACAAAGGCGTTCCCTGCGGCAGCACCGCCCCGACGCGAGTCCGCATATCGCCGTTTACGACAACGCCGTCGATCGGGCTGCGAACAAGCGTCTGCTCCAGCCGCCGCTCGACGATTCTCAACTTCGCTTGCGCCAAGTGCTCGTTGGCTTCGGCCAGCCGCGCCTCTACCGGCGCGGCGGCCGCCATGGCGCGCTGCCGATCCTGCTGGCAGACGGCAAGCTGCGCCCGCAGCTCGCCGGCCTGAAGCTCGGGCTCGCGCCGATCGAGTTCGCAAAGCACGTCGCCCGCACGCACGCGATCGCCGGCGATCGCGCGCGCGGCCGCCAGTGTGCCGTCCAGCGGCATGCTGACATGCCGCACCTCCGCCGGCGTCACCACGCAGGGCACGGCGACGTCGTAATTCAGCGTGCCGAAGAAGAACCACGTCGCCGCCACCAGGACTACGCCGACCGCGATTCGCAGCGCGTGGCGCTCGGGCTGGGCGAATGCCGCGACCCTTTCGTGCAAGGCGTCGCGCACGTGCCGCAGGACGCTCCGCCGCGCCGCCCGCACCAGCAGCAGCGCGCCCGCGTAGGGCTCGACGGTCGTTTTGATTTGCTCCAGCTCATCGGCCCGCAGCGGCTTGTCCGCCCGCCGGCGGAGCGACAAGACCGCGACGCATTTGTCGCCGGCCATGAGCGGGATCGACGCGACCGACGCGCCGCGCGCCGACTGCCGCCACTGGCGATGCAGACGATAGGCGGGCGCCGGCTGGTCATCGCTCGCGTCGATGTCGCCGCTGACGGCGCGGCCAAAATCGAGACACTCTTCCATGGCGGCCTGAATGCAGACAACGCCGGGGCTTCGCCGGCTGACATCGTCCAGACCGGAGATGGAGATGATTCGCACGCGCCGGCCGCTGACCAGGCCGAGAGCGACCAGCTCCCCGCCCAGCTTGTTGCGGAGCGTATTGGTGATGTTGAAGGCCAGTTCTTCGACGGATTCAAACGCCGCCGCACGCGCGGCCGCGTGGGTTGCTTCCTTCACACCGGCCTGACCCGCGGTCGCAGGCGCCGCGCCGACGCTGGCGGCCAGACACGACGTCAGGGCGGCCAGCGACTCGACCAGCGCCACCCGCGGACGGGCGTCGACGTCGGTGATCGGGGCGACCAGGGCCAGGGCGCCCATCGTCGCGCCGCCCTTGTCGAACAGCGGCACGGAAATCAGCGCGATGCGCAGCTCGGCTTGTCGAGCGCTCAGCAGCGTGGCGCGCGCCCGGCCCTCGGCCAGGGACTCCGTCAGATAGCGCTGCACGCGCTCCTTCCAGAAACCGGGGTTGGATCGGCCGCGATGACAGTCGTCCTGCATCACCTCCGCCCCGCTGCGCGCGTGGTAGGCGGCGTAGGGGCTGTCGCACGCCTCGGCGATGCAGCCCAGCGCCTTGCTGAAAAACGTGTGGCGCGTCGCGCAGGTACGAGCGAGCTCGGCGATCGCCGCGAACGGTCCGCCGCGCGGGGAGGCCGCGGGTGTCGTGGTCGCGGGGGTCGCTTGGGTCGCGGCCGGGGCCGCCGGCGTCATCGTAGTGATTTTCAGCTTGGACACGACTTGTGCTCACGCTCGGGAAGTGCGGGCCTCCGGCCCGCCGGTGGGGGCGAGACGCCCGCACTCCCCGATTTTTCCACAGGCAAGGCCTGCCCGGCGCTACAGAATCGACGTCTCCTGCGACTGCTCGATCTCCGGCAGCGACAACGGCATGAAAAACGCGAAGCCCACCTCGTAGGCGTCCTCGCGCAGCAGGTGACAGCGCACGCAACGCGCGAACGTGAGCGGGATATTCAGCGTCTTGCGGTCGAACTCGAGCCGATAGATGTCGCCGACGTGCATCGGGATCGGACAGAGAATGCGGCAGCCGCCCTCGGATACGTCGCCGGTGACGCCCTGCACCTTGAAATCGAGCACCTGGCTGGCGTTGCCCGACTGCAGCGTGACCTTGGCCTTGACCGTGATGCGGAAGTGCGCCCGCTGCCGCCGGATTTCGTCGGGCGTGTTCTGCTCCAGCTCCTTGAGCATGTCGAACGCACGATCATGGTCGATCGCGTCATTGGTCTGTTCAAAATCGAACATCAGGCTCATCCTCAATTTCTGTGGCACGGCCGGGTGGCACGGGCGTCTCGCCCGTGTTCGCGCGAGCGCAACGCTCGCACCACCGCGCCGCTACGGCGCCCCGGCCGCTTCCGCCGCCATGGCCGCCTCGGAGGCTGGCGACTCGAAATCGACGACGACTTTCATTCCGGCGATCCAGCCGCGGTCGCCGTTGGAAACGCTGAGCTTGATTTTCCGCGTCTGACTCGCGGCGTCTGCCACGGGGCTCACAAAGACGACCGTGCCGACCCGGGTTCCCCAGCGCGACTCGACCGCGCGGACCGCGAAGCGCTCACCCGCGCGCGCCTCGTGAGACAACTCGATCGGACAGTCGACCGCCACCAGCAGCGGATCGAGCTGCACCAGCGTGACGACCGACTCGCGTGACTCCGCCGCCTCGCCGACTTCTTTCTGACGCTCGGCGATGACGCCGGCGAAGGGCGACGTCAGCCGCAGGCCGTCCAGCATGCACACCTGCAGGGCGTAGTCGCGGCGACTTTCGTCGAGGTTGCGCTGCGCGAGCAAGTGCTCCAGACGCGCGGTTTCCAGCGTGGTTCGCGCCGTGAGCAGTTCAAAGGCCGAGACGCTGCCGCCGGCGAGCGTATTCAGCCGGTCGAACGCTTCCTGGGCGTGTTGCGCGCGGACGGCGGCCATCTCGACTTCGAGCGTGGATTCTGCCTTCAACCGCGCGACTTCCACCCGCGCCCGCTGAACGTCGTCGTCGAAAACGGCGATCGTGCAACCCACGTCGACGCTCTCACCCTCGTTGACGCAGAATTCCTTGATGCGGCTGGTTTGCGCGACCGCCAGCAGAGCCTTGCGCGACGGCGCGGTAAACGCCGGCACGCCCCCAGCGTGCGATGGCGGCTGCGGGCGCGCCGCGACATCCTCTCCGCCGGCCGAGACGGCGGCGACGAGGATGCTCAGCCATCGCGCTCCGCGCGCGAATCGGCGCGATGGGTGCGAGTGCGAGTCGCAGGGATACGGCACGGCGCGACCTCCGGGTACAGCCACGGAGTACTTCGGACGGTCCACGCCGCTGCGACAATAGCGGGCCAGACTACCTCCTTCTTGCGCCCTCCGGCCGCTTCGCGACCGGCGGTTCCTCTACCGCCGAACTTGCGCCCGCCTTGCCGCGGAGCAGACCCCAAAGCGCCGCGAGGAACCCGCCGCCGCGCGGGACATCCGTCGCCTCGGCTTCATCCGTTGCGAATCCGGACCGCCGAGACGTCACGTCGTCATCCGCAGGCGAATCACCGGTCGCCCGACCCGCGCGCACGACCGGCTCGCCCGCCTCGAACCGCGACGACGGCACATCCTGCGCGTCGGGCGCCGCGCTAGCTTCCGCCGGCGCCGCCGCAGCCGGCAACTCGACAAATACGTCGTCAAAACGGGCGTTGCTGGCGGTCGGCGGCAGTTCAAGAGAGCTCGAAACGCCGGCGACCGGCCGCAGCTCGATCTCGACCTCTTCGTCATAGCCTTCGATTTCGGCCCGGTCAGTGGTGTCGCCTTGGCCGGGGAAGAGCAGCCTGGCCGATTCCTGCGCGATGAACGCCTCACGCTCCCGCGAAGTCGCGTCCACGCCTTCCACGCCCTCGCGCGCGTTCAGAACCCGCAGGTCCTCCGTGCCATCCCAACCAGCGCCCGCGGGCACCGTCGGCACCGCGACGGGCGTAATGGAATCACGAGGCGGCGTGTTCGGCTGAACCGATGGCGGCGGCGAGTCGGGCAACTCATCTTTGGGGACGCTCGGAATCGGCGGCGGCGTGCCGCCGCTGATCGGCGGCGTCACACCGTCATCGGTGTCGCCCGCTGCCGAACCGTCGGATGCATCGACCGGTTCGCTGTCGGTGTCAACCGGAGTCGGCGCGCCCACGTCTTCGGCCGGGGATTCGTCAATTTCGCTGTCGGTGTTTTCCGCGTCGGGCGGCGCAACCTCGATTTGAGGGACGACAGCGATGTTCAGCGTGTCCACGCTGGTGTTGACGCCGTCGCTGACACGCAGCTCAAACGTCAACACTGTTGGTTCCTGAACGCCTGGCACGGTCACGGTGGGGGTCGGCGAAGACGGGTCGCTCAACTGCACCGCCGGTCCGGCCGTCTGCACCCATTCGTAGCTGAGGTTCTGGCCTTCGACATCGCTGCCGCCGGCGCTGAGCTGCACCAGCGCGTTTTCATCCACGCTCACATCCTGCCCGGCGTCGGCGGAGGGCGCGTCATCGTCGGCGTTCACGTGCACCGTGACCGAATCGACGCTGGTGTTCGTCCCGTCGCTGACTCGCAGCTCGAACGTCACATCCGTATTCGCCACGCCCTCCGGCGCGCTGAAGCTCGGCGTGGCCGCGTTCGGATCGCTCAACTGCACCGCCGGTCCGGCCGTCTGCACCCATTCGTAGCTGAGGTTCTGGCCTTCGACATCGCTGCCGCCGGCGCTGAGCTGCACCAGCGCGTTTTCATCCACGCTCACATCCTGCCCGGCGTCGGCGGAGGGCGCGTCATCGTCGGCGTTCACGTGCACCGTGACCGAATCGACGCTGGTGTTCGTCCCGTCGCTGACTCGCAGCTCGAACGTCACATCCGTATTCGCCACGCCCTCCGGCGCGCTGAAGCTCGGCGTGGCCGCGTTCGGATCGCTCAACTGCACCGCCGGTCCGGCCGTCTGCACCCATTCGTAGCTGAGGTTCTGGCCTTCGACATCGCTGCCGCCGGCGCTGAGCTGCACCAGCGCGTTTTCATCCACGCTCACATCCTGCCCGGCGTCGGC